>NZ_MQTZ01000001.1 GCF_001939115.1 Leptolyngbya sp. 'hensonii'
GCTCGGCCTGGGCCAGAGAGCTGCCATTGTCAGTGGTGTGCTCAACGCCTTGCGGCATCAAAGGTTTACGCGGGGCTTGGGTTTTCCTTTTTGTGCCCCTTCAGTTTTGTGCTCAACGCCTTGCGGCATCAAAGGTTTACGCGGGACTACCATGGTGGTTTCTCCCCAAAAATCTGAGGTTGTGCTCAACGCCTTGCGGCATCAAAGGTTTACGCGGGCATCGGCCATGGCGTCTGCGAGTTTTTTGTTTTTGTGCTCAACGCCTTGCGGCATCAAAGGTTTACGCGGGCTACAAAGGATGGCGTTGTATAAAGCAGGAAGATGTGCTCAACGCCTTGCGGCATCAAAGGTTTACGCGGTTTATAAAATCACTAACACCATGACAGGCGAGTTCTAGTGCTCAACGCCTTGCGGCATCAAAGGTTTACGCGGTGGAGAACGCACTGAACAGTCGCCTGACTCACGATTTGTGCTCAACGCCTTGCGGCATCAAAGGTTTACGCGGCGAAAAAGCCCTCAGGTGAGGGCTAGGCCAGGTATGTGCTCAACGCCTTGCGGCATCAAAGGTTTACGCGGGTAAACGCTTGCCCACTCTTCGCACCGCTTGATTGGTGCTCAACGCCTTGCGGCATCAAAGGTTTACGCGGAAAGGTATCGTGGGCACCATAATCTTCAAGCCATTGTGCTCAACGCCTTGCGGCATCAAAGGTTTACGCGGCCCGCCTGGATGAATTTTTTGGCCAGTGGTACAAGTGCTCAACGCCTTGCGGCATCAAAGGTTTACGCGGCATTAACTCTCTTCCTGGGATACGTGGTCAGTGCCGTGCTCAACGCCTTGCGGCATCAAAGGTTTACGCGGTCGACTCCACCCCGTCATCGTATCGACGGTTAAGGTGCTCAACGCCTTGCGGCATCAAAGGTTTACGCGGTCACCTCAATTATCTAAGGCTTTCAGTCGCAATTCAGTGCTCAACGCCTTGCGGCATCAAAGGTTTACGCGGCTGACAGTAATGCGACCCTAAGATTGGTCGCCAATGAGTGCTCAACGCCTTGCGGCATCAAAGGTTTACGCGGGTGGCAGAAGCAGGAAGATTGTCAAACAGCAGCGGTTGTGCTCAACGCCTTGCGGCATCAAAGGTTTACGCGGGACTTGCTGACCTTAGCCCACTCAGCAGCTTTCTCGTGCTCAACGCCTTGCGGCATCAAAGGTTTACGCGGCTTGGGGCAATCCCGAAACAGTCCGCCTTGAGTTTAAGGTGCTCAACGCCTTGCGGCATCAAAGGTTTACGCGGGAGCGACCGCCACAGACAGATGAGCATGAGGCCAAGTGCTCAACGCCTTGCGGCATCAAAGGTTTACGCGGAAATTGTTCCCAGCGTTAGCGTCAAGTCTCCTTCAGCGTGCTCAACGCCTTGCGGCATCAAAGGTTTACGCGGAGTCAGAACCCCCTCAGCAACAGGTGTGATTCACCTAGTGCTCAACGCCTTGCGGCATCAAAGGTTTACGCGGCCTTGGCGACCGTGCGTGAGGAGATGACGCCATTGTGCTCAACGCCTTGCGGCATCAAAGGTTTACGCGGGGTGGAAGGATGTTTATCCTCAACTCCTGAACACCTAGTGCTCAACGCCTTGCGGCATCAAAGGTTTACGCGGTTATGAGCCAGAGTGAAATAGTCATTCTTCCTCCTGTGCTCAACGCCTTGCGGCATCAAAGGTTTACGCGGTCGTGTCAGCGGTGTTGCAGGCAACGAAGATCAAGAGTGCTCAACGCCTTGCGGCATCAAAGGTTTACGCGGCAGGCACAGGACGCATTAACCGCCCATCATGGCCGTGCTCAACGCCTTGCGGCATCAAAGGTTTACGCGGACAAAAAAAATTGCTGAGACGCAAAATGTATAGAGTGCTCAACGCCTTGCGGCATCAAAGGTTTACGCGGAACCTGACAGCTTTGTGGGGTGGCAATTTGCGACGGTGCTCAACGCCTTGCGGCATCAAAGGTTTACGCGGTTCGGGTGGATATAACTCAACCGCCCAGCGATCGGGTGCTCAACGCCTTGCGGCATCAAAGGTTTACGCGGCAAGATGGCCTGAATTGTGGTGGTACTAGGGCTTGTGTGCTCAACGCCTTGCGGCATCAAAGGTTTACGCGGCAGTCTGAATCCCAATTAAAGGCAGTTGAACGAGGTGCTCAACGCCTTGCGGCATCAAAGGTTTACGCGGTCCGACTGAATCGATACTCTGGCAGCCAACCACCGTGCTCAACGCCTTGCGGCATCAAAGGTTTACGCGGAATTGAACTGGAATTCCTCAAAGCTGACTACTCCGTGCTCAACGCCTTGCGGCATCAAAGGTTTACGCGGAGGTCAGTTCTGCCTTCCCACCCGTTGTCTCAACCGTGCTCAACGCCTTGCGGCATCAAAGGTTTACGCGGGAAAGTAGCCGCCATGCGTGGCGGATTAGAGGAAGTGCTCAACGCCTTGCGGCATCAAAGGTTTACGCGGATATCATGTATGACATGATTGTGCTACCATGTATGAGTGCTCAACGCCTTGCGGCATCAAAGGTTTACGCGGCAGCATGTTGGGCCGTATCCGGGTCCGCATAAATGTGCTCAACGCCTTGCGGCATCAAAGGTTTACGCGGTCGAAATCTACCCCCAAGTCAACGCCTAATGCCCGTGCTCAACGCCTTGCGGCATCAAAGGTTTACGCGGGTATTGCCAGTGAACGTAACTGAGCCTGACGGAAGTGCTCAACGCCTTGCGGCATCAAAGGTTTACGCGGGGTCCTTGCTCCTGGCAACCACCAAAGTCCTCTAGTGCTCAACGCCTTGCGGCATCAAAGGTTTACGCGGAGCGATCGCTAGATTTCCCACCAGCACTAGGCTGGCAGACAACTCTGCAAGCACCACATCAACCGTGAGGTTATTTTCACACACTTTCAGCCAAACCTCCATGAAGACTGAGTCTATCTAGCCTGGAATCCAGGCTCCGATATCGATTCCAACTGATGCAGGGATCTCAAGGGGAGATGAAAACGCTAAATCCTACGATTAGCAAGGGTTTCTGAGATTTTATCGGCATCCTTATCTATTACAAGCAGCCATGCTTGCCTCACAAGATCCGATGCCCTTCCTCATCCGTTGGCCAGGATTCTGGCCGATTACAGTGTTGCATCCGCTCCACGCAGCGGTTACATAAGCCAGTCAAGAGTAATCGATCGTCCTCTGTCAGAATTTTCTCCAGTTCCCAGCGCAATTTCTCCCGATCGCGCTGACTGAGCCAACAGCGAAAAATCGAGTACTGCAGACTCTCCCCATAGCCTTGCAGTAGCTTGTAGGCTCTTCGCCAACGCTTGGGGCAGCGAATATCATACGCAATGATGTACCAGTGTTTTGCCTCAGCCATGTGTATAATCCTGCCTGATATCAGGGATAAACCTGCGATCGCAATTCACATCCGGTGAACCCCAAGACTCACCGGACAGCAGACCTAACGGATCACCAATTGCCCAAACAGGCCCCCCTCTCCCGACCACTCCTTCTCTAACAACCGCACCTCCAACTCCAACAACCGCCGGTAGGTGAGGGAATAACCCGTCACCGGATGTTTCCAACTCTCTGCCTTGCGCCGCTCATACAGATCCACAAACTTGCGTCGCCCCGTATCACTGAGCCAGACCTGCACCCCGCGCACTTCAAAATCTGCCTGCACCTCCCATTGCCCCCGATTGATCGAGGCCATCGCTGTCATATCCACCAGGGGCACCCGAAAGATCTCCATCAAATCCAGGGCCAGGGGCGGAGCCTGGGTTCGGGGCTGATGGTAGAATCCCAGGGCTGGTTCCAGGCCAACGGTCAGAATGCTGTTCATGACATCTTTCAACAGCAGGGCATAACCAAAACTCAGGAGCGCATTGAACCGATCGCGGGGAGGACGGCGGTTGCGACCATCGAACTGCAGCAGCGGATCCACCTGATCGCCGATCAGATGGGGCAAGGCTCCGAAATAAAGCGCAGCCAGATTTCCTTCCAGACCCAGCAGCGTTTCCAGAGCGGGGGCTTTGTTCACCTGCTTCAGGGTGGCTTTCATCTGGTGGATGGCTTGCTGCAAGGCTTCTGGTACTGGGTCTTTCCCTCGCTGCCCCCGCATCAGAAACTTGCGCTGGCCCTGCCCCCGGCAGATGACCAGTTGGCGGGCCAGTTCCAGGCAGGTTTCTGGTTGGCTCAGGGCTCCGTACTGACGAATCCGTCGCTGGATACTCCCGTGGCGGTTGTCAAAACTCCCCAGGTAGCGGCCTCCACCAGAGATGAAGTGAACGCCGATGCCCTGTTCTGAACAAAAATGCAACGCCTGGGTGGAAATCTGGGAGAAACTGTGCAGCACTACCTGCCCGATCTGACGAATGGGAATCTTTTCGATCGGTTGATTGCGTCGAGTAATCTTCAGTTGGTCCCCGGTGCGGCCCACAGATGACCCTGGCTCCAGCACATGGATGATCTGCCGATCGTCATCCTGGGGAAACAGGCGCACGGGCTGCCATTCCCGATCGTGGGCCAGACGCGCCTCTTCCGGCAAACAGACGGAGGACAGGGAACAACGGGCGCAGAGCCGTTCGTTCTCAGTGACAGGAGGCCGATAAAGGGAAGCCCGCAGCGATCGGGCCTGGGCGATCGCAGTTTGCACGGTCTGTCTGCCCGCCTCATTCAAAGGCACATGCACCAGCACATTGTCCGCATGGTAGCGAATTCGTCCCTCCGCTACTGGCACCTGAAGTACAGTTTCGATCAGGCAGGCATAGGCCAAAATCTGGAGCCGATCGCTCTCCCATGCCTGAGGCTGGTTATGCTCGTCTCGATGGGAACGACCTCGTTTATGTTCATAGGGAATAGTGTTGCCATCACGGGTACGGAGGGCATCCACCCGTCCCCGCAGGCCCAGTTCTTCGCTTTCGAGGAAGAGTTCCTCCCAGGCTTCGTCTTCCTGTTTCTCCAGTTCAACGTGCAGCCTGCGTCCGGCGAAGACGGCAGCATCCTGGGTATAGAGTTCTTCGACTTCTTCCAGGTAAAACAGCCGAGGACAGTAAGCAAAGGCATGGAGGGCAGATACCCGCAGGGTAGCTTGTTGCGCGATCGAATCGTTCGTGATAACCATCATTTACTCCTTAAGGTTCAAGATTGGGAGCGCCTGACGGCATCAGTGGTGGGGTCTGCCATCGCACCCAAAGTCTGCCTGGGTGCGATGGGGCGACTCACTCCCCGTTTGGGGGCGTCTTTGCCCTAACTGGCAGCGGGCAGGTTGCGGGAACGGGTGGGGCGTCTGCGATCGGATTTCTTCTTCAGCCCAATGGACTGGGCTTCATTACTATCCGACCCATATTGCCCTTTGACCACTTCTTTCATCGCTAGCACCGCATTATGGAATTCCCACTCAGCTAACCGGGCCAGGTCAGAGGCGGCTCTGTACATTGCCTGCCGTTCTGTTTCAGTTTGTCGTTGGGCAATCATATTTTGGTAAGCCGCCTGGAGTGCTTCCGATGTTGCCTCAGTCCGAGTTGTACTGTAGGTCACGATCGTACCCAGACCATTGAGAGCCTCAATATCCTGGTTGATGACGCTGGGAGTCAGACGGCGATTGGTATTTTGAATTGGCATAAAAGAAGAAACGGTAAAGGAACCTCCTTACTATGTCAAGTTCAAGTAAAATTTTATACAGTGATATTGACGATTTACGTATGTCTGTGATCTCCCTGAGAATTAAAAGTTGATGGACAACATTGCCAATGCATACGGATCCATTCCCGATGGATGACGTAGCATTCAGTAAGATCCGAAGTCACCATGCCAATGGTGAGGCTAACATTGTTCATTGCAGCCGATGCATTCACGATCGCAGGCGATACAATCTCAATGCATGGGCTACCATTCCGTAACAACCGCAATCCCTTTGGGATTGTCAGGGCTGACATTGACAGGGGAGCGGGTGCAGGATGGGTTGTCGCAGCAACAGATTAAGCCTGCGCTGGGTTGATCAGTCCAGCTTTCTGGAACAGTTGCTGGGCAGTCAGGTGCAATCCCTCCAGGAGCGGATCGATCAGAGGTGTTGCTCCGGTACAGGTCAAAGGCGGGCGATCGGGATAGAAAACCGTAATACTTTGAGCTTGAGTATCCACAACCCACACTCTCAGTACCCCAGATGCCAGATAATCGGTGGCTTTCTCTACCATGACTCCGAAGGATTGACCGGGAGAGATTATTTCAATCGCCAATTCCGGCGGCACCGGGCAGGGGGCATCTTCAGCCCAGGTTGCCGGGAGACGATCGTAGGAGATGTAGGTCAGATCTGGAATCGGCACCCAGGATTGATCTTGTCGGACCAGGGACACCGCCCATTCAATCTGCGATCGTCCCCGGTTTTCGCTCCATTGACTCAGCAAAACAAAAAGAACGCCAGTGAGAGAACTGTGAAAATATTTGGGAGACATGGCAAGTTCCTGGAACTTGGGAACGGCCCGACCATTGACTAGCTCATAGCGCTGATCACTTGCAGGTAGAGCCAGAAATTCTTCCAGGGTCAAGAGTTTATCGGGTGCCTGAACCATCGTGATTGCTCCTGAACGTGCAGGGTTGTCTGAATTATAGCGAGGGGGTAGGGGTGGTTTATTGGCGATCGATATGATTAACTGTGATGAAATTTGCGGCATCCAGGCAAGCCTAACTATGGAGCAGCAATCAGATCATCCAGAACAACGACAAGGTTTTCCATCACCTACGTCGGCAGGTTTTCTGCTTGTAGCTGCGACTGGGAAACTGGCTTTAAAACCATCCTTTAAGGGAAATAACGATAGATTTCTTTCTGGTGTAACACTCGAACAAAACTCACGGTGCTTTCATTTACAGTTAGTCCAACTCGGTAATCACCCACTCTAATCCGGTAGTAGTCTCCTTGTGCCTTTAATTTTTTGACGTTGCTCAAATCTGCCAAACTATCTAGATTCTCGACCTCTTCGATGATGACTTGAATCCTCTGTAGCAGTTCTGCATCTTTGATCTTGCGGGTACATGTCACCTTTGCCCTCACCCTAAATCCCTCTCCCAAATTGGGAGAGGGACTTTGAAATGATTCGGCTCCCCTTCGCCCTTTTTGGGAGAAGGGGCTAGGGGATGTAGACGCGCAGCGGCTTCCCCTTGGGTGGGCAACCTTGCAAAACTGGGATGCTCTCTGTGGCATCCAGACAAGCCTGACTATGGAACAGCCATAACATCATCCAGAATAACCACGGGTAAATTGGGAATATTTCAGAATGCACGATCGTTTGTAAGGAAAAGTGTACAGTTCGTATTAATAGCTGTTGTGCTATGGATAGCATCAGGTGTTTTCAGGTTAGTTGCTGCTCTCAGAGTTGCAGCATCTCTGAGAATTTTCTGTGAAATAGGGATAAGTTGAATATCAGTACCCAAAAGTAGTTGCTCATAGGTTTGAGCTAAAGCTGTATTAGCTTGCTTAAGTGGCATCACCAAGCTTTCCAGTAGGACCAACTCACTACAAATCAGATCAATTTCACCTGCTTTCAACTTAAGCCACATGGGTTCTAAAATTGAAAAGTAATAAAGTAATTTGGAAATTTCTCAACACTGTAGATAATAATTTGGGTGTCTACATACACGAGACTTGACTGAGGAAAATTTAGCGGAGTGCATCCCACTTTTGTAGCCCTCTCCCTAAATCCCTCTCCCAGAACGGGAGAGGGACTTTGAATCTGGCTCCCCTTCTCCCTCTTTGGGAGAAGGGGCTGGGGGATGTAGACGCGCAGCGGCTTCCCCTTGGGTGGGCAACCTTGCAAAACTGGGATGCTCTCGATTTAGCGTTCCCATGATTCTCGTTCCGCATGGAGATATTGGTCAACTTCTTCTGATGTTTTGAAGAGTGGCTGACGATCTTGAGAATTATTAATAACATCTATTGCTGAGATGGTTGGAACAATAGGTTTTGTTCGCAGAACAACAAATACTTCAACTTCTTCACCCGCTGATTCAATTGGTAATTGAAGTTCAAGTTTGCCATCTGGGAGAACTTTAGTCGTAATACGAATGGCTGATTGCATGATGTTTTCCACTTTCAATTGTAGAGATGAAGGACGTATCTAAACTGTTCCGTACCGTCGTCGTAGGCTAGTTAAGCTTCAAAGGTGAGTCGCTGGGGGACGGTGCTAGCCATAACGCGAGAGCAGATGGGATAGGTCTATTGTAATTGAGGAAAAACGCCTGACGGCATCGGAGGTTGGCGATCGGGCTACGGGGGATGTTCTGTATTCAGTTTTCAAGGTTCGGAACGGTGTTGTGGGCGCGTGAGTGTATGGGTTTTGACTACGCTCAATGCACCCTATAGAATCGAGGGGATACTGAGCTTCGCTCCAACCTATGCTGCTACTGACTCAGGCTCTCTGGGAGTCCATGTCCAGGCTGTCGAAGGAGGTTCGATCGTAGCCTCCTCAATCGGAGCATAGAGAAAACTGGTTGTCTTACTGTTATCAGCCCGATCAATGCCCACAGTCAGCCGATATGACCCTTTCATTGGTGGATCATCCGGTTGCATCTGCACATACCAGAGTGTTGCAGGTGGTCTATCTACAATATCGATGCGATCGAACAGGAAGTTATTATCCCCTGCAAAGGGTAAGCCATAGCGGGGAATCGTAAGTTCTCCCCGAAGTCCCTGTTTGATTTGTTGAATTAACTGCAGATCTGCTTGCACACCTAACACCATATCCAAGCCCACCAAGAATTCTCGGCGGACAGGAACAATCCAATACTTTGCCCCATGAGTTCGAGCCGCAAGTTCTTTACCGGAAGCCCCTACAGGGTAACTATGAAGCTGTTGATAAAGAGTACAGACCTTACTTTCAAGACCTGGAATAACACCAATTGCTAATTGCAAACAGGGAATATTCACTCGAATCAAAGTTGTAGGACGATCAAGCCCCTCTCTCATCTCAATACCTGCCAGGTTCAAGACCAAACCCAGTGCGCTAGAAGGAGGCATGACTGGAGCTGTTGCCCGATAAACCCCAGCCTGAAATCCACGAAAAGCTGCAAAGGGGGCACGAATTCGTAACCAAAGATAATCCATTAATGGTACTCCTAGCTCAAAAATGCATCTGCAACATCAGCCAGTAATTTCTGAGGATTTTCATAGAGATGAACCCCTTCGTTTTCAAGATAGTCTTGCTGCTCAGGTTTTATGTTCCGAACAATCTCACCGCCAATCCAAAACTCTCCCCCCGGTAAATCACTGGCTTTAATCCGCTCCAGTTCCGAAAAACCACCCTGTTCATCAAACCCATAGGTGTCATAGCCCGCAACTAAGTTCGGTGTAAGGCGAAGCACAATGCTCCTGGGAGCCATTTCGTAATAACTACGCGCATGCCCGCCTGCCACATCTGAGAGTTGAGCGATCGCATTGAGCAGCGCTTTCGTCCAATCTGGTTTTGCTTTGCAATCAGAATAGGCTAGGGCAAAAGGATACTGATAGGCTGTATGCGCTACTTCTCGATGCAACAGCGCTGAAGTCGATGAATTTTTCCAGGGACTTGCGCCTGCATTCAACGGTGACTGATGGAAAGTGGCATCAAAACGATAAGGCGTGAGGGCGACTGCTAAATTCATTCGCAGAATGCTATCTCTCTTTGACGGCAAGCCCTTGTTCTTCTTGATTGCATCATTATCAGCGACCATGAAGCCAAACAAAAAGTCATCAGCATACTTTTCAGCATTGGGGAATTCCTTGAACTCCACTGCAAGCTGATCTTCATTATGTAAGCGAGTGCGATTGCAGGGCATCCCTGCTTTAATCAGCATTTCTCGCAGGGCGTTTCGCATGGACTCAGGACTAATGACCGTATATTCCTGTTTACCCTTGGCAATCTTCTGGAGCACAGTACGGTTTTCTTCGCTTTCACCACGATAGTTAGAACTGGGAGCAGGATAAGTGAGAACAGTTGCAAATAAGTTCTTGTTCATGATGTGATTATCTCTTGAGTTGGTGTGAATTAGCTATTGGCAGACAGAGCGAGTAACGTCAGAGTTCGGATCTTATCTGTCTCCTGGTATAAAGCTTTGGTCAGGTCCACATAATCATCAGATTTCATGTGCTGGGGAACAGAACATAGGCTAGAGACAAAGTAATTAACAAAATCCATTTGCTCTGTACGGCTACGAATATCTAGAAATGCAGACTTAGCAACCTTAGCTTTCATCTCGGCATACTTCTTGTAGTCAGGGCGTTGATTTAATTCATCATTCTTTAGCCCTTTCCATTCTGGCTTCCACTCCAAGTCATACTTGGCTTTCAGTTTGCGATTGACATAGTTACTGACCAATCGAAAAACCAGTGGTTCAATCGTAGTTGAACCATTCAATGTTGCAGTCTCATCCATTTGTTTTGCCTCTTCGATTAAAACTTTTAGCTTCTCTCGCACATCCCGCCGAAAGTAATCATTCTCAATACTTTGTTCATAGGGCAAGGTGCATAGTAAAGCGTCGAATCCGTTATGCCAGGGTTGCTGGTTGATCAGGTTTAATAAGCATTGTCTACGGAACAACGGACTCCAATAATGGCCTCGAATTTGAGCATACTCATCTAACATTTCCTCTTCTGGATTAAGTCTCGTCACACTTAAAACACGCACATTATTGCCCTGCTTCTCAGTGTGGATAACATCAATTCCAAACACTGTTGAACTGATTGATTGTTCCCCAGTTGTTTGAGTCAGGCGATCGTGTAGCCGCTTCATTAAATCCAGAGCACTTTCCATCGCAAGATCCACAATACAGTCACGAGGACGATAGCCAGACAGCTCAGGGGAACGATCGCCTAAAATGCCTACGATTTCCTCGCAAAACCATTGCAAATACGCAACATCTGGAATCGCCAATGCATAGCCTACAAAGTTACGTTTACCTTCGTTATCAACTACAGCAGGCACATAGATCTGTGTGGCAAACAGCCAGAAATGCAACAAAAACTGAAATCGTGCCCGGTCTTTAAATGGTACATTTTCAGCATTGTTTGCCTGCGCTCCCAAGAAATAGGTGCTAGGCAAATCGACGGTAAATTCAGCAGGCTGAACCAACTGCTTCCAAACATTTGCGGCATCTTCACAGTATGCTCTATCTGATCTGGCCTCAAAGGGCTTACGAGTTGCAGGAACACCCCGCAGAATGCTCCACACCATATCTCGCCACAGTTTTATCCAATGCCCATTTTTTCCATCCGAGCTACGGTCATAGCTCGAATCAACCAGAAACGATCCTCTGGGAACCACGACTGGATAGATATAGACCTTTTTCGTTTTCTGCTTTCCCTTCGCATCCGTTTCCTGCCGCTCTTCTTCCCGTCGAGGTTGGATAATCTCTTTCTGCTTATTCTTCAGAGGTTGAGCCCGTTCCTGTTCTTCTACAGTGGCAGCATAGATCTCATCAAACAGGATTTCTACGCCAGCCGGGTTGAGTTCTAGCGTTGCACCTCGATCATCCAGTCGAGTCAGGCAACAGATAGCCCCATTCTTGACCTTATCCTGAAAAGTCGGTTGCCGTTCCAGCCAGCGGACAACCAGCACCAGTCCTGCCAGCCCTGCCCGATGCTGGGAGGAAGGTAACTCAGCAAGCTGATAGTTCAGTGTCAAAACCTCGACAGTTAGTTGTGCTTTTGTCTTAGCCAAGTCCTACCTCCTTTAAAAGGCTTACAATTGGTTTATGCAATTTCAATGGGATTCACAAAAGGCAAAAACGAATCTTCAGAAGCACAATATTTCTTTTGAAGAGGCTGTTACTGTGTTTGGCGATCCGCTAGCAGTCACAATTGAAGATCCAGATCACTCCATTGGTGAGATGAGATTCTTAACGATCGGGCTTTCGATTCTACGACGATTGCTAGTGGTATCTCATACAGATAGAGCAGAGGAAGTCCGTTTAATCAGTGCACGTTTAGCAACTCGAAGGGAAAGAAAAAACTATGAATTCGGAGAATGAATTAAAGAATGATGACATGTGCCCTGAATACGATTTTTCAGAAGGTGTTCGTGGTAAGTATTATGAGGCATATCAAAAATCCAAAAATATAGTTGTTCTTGACCCAGATGTTGCAGCTATATTCCCGGATTCGGCAGCAGTAAACGAGGCATTGCGATTGCTGGCTAAAATTGCCAAATCTGTTAAAGCTTGATAATGATTGACTAGCCAAGTTCCACCTCAAAAATAGTCAACACATCAACCCCACGACGACGGAAGTGATCAGTAATGTCATGGGGATGTGAACATCCATGTATAGTGCAATAGGCATCTAAAAAACCCCTTGTGCTTTCATACGCAAGTAAAAGGGAGATCGCTTTGCTGCAGCCTGGTCACTCTGAACCTGCTGCCACTCTGCTCGGATCTCCTGATCGATCTCCGCCTGATGATCGAAGTAGTAACCCATCGCAGCATGAGTTTCAGCAGGCGTAAGGTACGAATGCTGACGACACATCTCTTCCACAGACCAGCCATAGGACAGGTAGTCCATCACAATCTGGGCAACTCGAATGCGTGGATGGCTAGTTAATCGAGCAGGTTCACCACTTTGTTTTTGAATATGGGGATAAGTTAGTTCGTAAGCAGTCATCTATGTAAGCTCCTGTTAATAGTCATTTCTAAGGTTACTGAATCATTTTTGATGCAAAGAGAAGTGCAAGACTTTTCTGCTTTTAACCAAGCTCCACTTCTTCCAAAGGCTTGGTAATAAATCCTCGGTGCTCATCATAGTGACCCTCCCATGTGGCGACACCAAGATATTTAGGCAACCAATTATGCTCCTCTGTGCGCGCATTAGCCCATTTCTTAGGAATGCTAATGATGTATGGCTCTTTTCGGTATTTTTCAGATGAATCGAGAATAGTTTTAACATCGGGCAAATCCCTATCCAAAACGCAGGGTATGGCAAAGTCATCCGTATCACGAAAACTACCAGGAGTTGCGTAGTAACCACTGTCTAGAAAACGAGCACTGCCGTCAGGTTCTCGTTCAGGTGGAGCATACCGCTCCAGTGCTTCGGCAAATTGGTGTTGACTGATATCACAGTCCTTAAACTCTTGCAAGAAAGCTGCTGCCACCTTCAACTCATCTTTTTGATAGGGCAAATGACTAGGAGGAAAATAGGTGTGTAATCTAGCTCGAAATTCTTGCCCCCTGGCCAGATGACGATTAGCCCTTCCAAACCGCTGCACCAACGAGGGAATTGGCGCAACTTCCGTGATCAATACGTCTGCGTCCAAATCTAAGCTCATTTCACAAACCTGAGTCGTGACGGCGATCGCCGCCTTTCGTTCTTCTGAACCCTTCTGAATTGCAAACGCAGCAACTGTCTTAGCATGGACAGCTTGACGATCGCACAACCGAAAACGACTGTGATAGGTCAGTACTTCGGCATCGAGATCTCGTAGCGCAGTAGTGAGCTTTTGGGCGATCGTCAGACACCGGTCCACCGTGTTGACCACCCAGAGAACTCGCTCACCTTGCTGATAAGCACTCACTGCTTGATTAAAGGCTGCCTCAAAATTAGCAACAGGTTCAAGATAATAGCGGGGATGCTTTTCCTTCTCCTCTAAATCAGGCAAAATCTCTCGGTCTGCTTCAGTGGGATAAGCTTTTAGCCCCACTTTCTCCAGGCGTTTGCGCCGCGACGGTGGCAGCGTTGCCGTCATACACAGCACTGGAAGGTCAAAATTCTCCAAAAAGCTGACCAGAGAATCAAACATTCGCTGATCAAAGCTATGAACTTCATCAATAATAACTGCACTATCTGCCAGAACAGGCAATAAACAGAGACTTTGGTAACTGTGTTCCACAAAGCCAAGAAATTGATCAACTGTGGCACTAAAAAAGCGACGTGACCAGAAGCCTAATGCATAGAGTCGTTCATCTGCCTGAAAATCCTTACCCTGAATGGCATCACTTGGATTCTCTTGCATTGCTTCCAGTTCATAACGGGCAGTTCCCGTAATCAAAGCTGCATCTGCTTCTGGTGCCCAACCCACATAATCCCGGAAGCCTTCCGTAGCTGTACCTCTGGTGGGATACAGAAAAATCACTTTCCCGATGTTGTACTCCCGCGATTGCTGCTCTGCCCACTTCCAGGCTCCCAGTGTTTTTCCAGCTCCACAAGCAGCCAGTAGCAACGCTTTAGAACCCTGTTTGGCTATCTGCTTTTGAAATTCCTGTAGTGTTTGGTCTTGGAGAACTTCAAGTTGAGCAGGGGTATGTTTCGTCAGAAATGCTTTTTGGTCAAAGGCTTGCCCTGCCTGACGTGCCCTGATTTGTCCAATCCGAGGATTAATAATGGCGGTAGCAATTTGGTCTTGACCAATGGCATCAGCATGGACAACGGCTTCGATCCAATCGGTAATATCTTTATTTTCTCGCACCAATCCTGAAGCAGCAGCATCCGCCACGATCAACCCGGCCTTGATCGCAACCAGGAGCGATCTCCGTGGGTTGTCTGCCCCAACATTTCGCTTAAAGTGGCGACCTGCATCTTTTCCTTTTTTATAAGCCTGGTCCCAGATTGAGCCTGCCTTCCAACTGGCTTGGGGTAGGACTGGAATATCTGTTAGGGTAGCGATCGCAGCAATACGCTCTAAAATTCGATTGACTTCATCATGGTTGAGATACAACGTGACCGACGTTTTGAGGGTTTGAGGCTGACACCAGCGATAATTCTTGAGTTTTTCACTGGTTTCTTTGTCGTCTTTCACCGTAATCTGACTTTCAGAAGCCTTCAAGTGATGCGATAAAACAGCAGCAGTGATGACATCAATATCCAGGTTTGAATTTTGTGCTAACCAATTACGAACTTCCGACAAACATAGCACTAATGCACTCAAATGCTCATGACGCAGGGTTTGAGCTTTGAATCCTGGAGTTGAGACGGCTGCGTAAAAATCCTCATTTGCTTTGCCAATGTCGTGAAACAAAGCTGCTATTCGCAAATTGAGCAGGAATTTTTCCTGAATCTCCCGACCTTGAATCTTGAAAAGGCGACACCAATTCTGTCCCCACCGACCATCCAACCGAAAGATTTGACTAGCACAGGTTTCTGTATCGCGCAAATGAGCTTCCAGCGTAATCACCCGATCTCCACGCTTGCTCTTTGCCAATAACTGCTCAGGAAGATTAGGCATCATAAAACCTCCAGGCACGCGGGAAACTGGTGAAGACGCCACATCCCATACGATGCTTACCACCTAATCCAAATTGCTGAAGTTTGATAGAATCTTCATCGCTCAGATCGGTAATGACCAGGCTAAATCCAACGACTGAATAGGTTTTGATTTTAATCGCTTTACGGGCTGGCTCCCCATCTTCATTCAGAGGGAGAATCAGATTCCCTTGAATTCCCAAAGCATCTAGTTGGCGCTGAGCAGCTTCTTTAAAGGGTTCTGGCTCCTGGAATTTCTTAATCGTGACAATCCGAGAGCGCAACTTATCAACCGGATACAACGGAAAAATCTGAGGAATGCTCAACTGAATGCGATGATTGCCGATCGTTAGTTGCTGTCCAGCCAGCGGCAGTACTAACGCAATTTGTGCGGGCTCATAAGGCAAACGGATTCTCAGTTTCGACTGCCGGGAAAGCTCAATCTTGCCCTGGCCATCCGGCTTGCCTGAAATTGTTTGAATACTTAGCTCTTCCTGCTCATGAATTTGCGGGCAAAGATGGGCGATCGCACTATACAGCCCATACCCATGATCCGCAGGCAGCGTCTGCCCGATGACACCAAAGCTCAACTCCACATAAGGTAGACTCAAGCCCTCCCTTACCATTGATGATTGATCCGTTGCTAGCACCTTTTACCTTCCTTAGAAAGAATTTGTTCATTTGTACTGCACCCCCAGTAGAAAAACAGTAAATCCAGGGAATTTTTTTACGATCGCCCCCGACTACCCCACAACCACCAGCACCTCTGCCGCCAGCAGCTCCAACTTCGGAAACATCCCTGAGACGATCGGCTCATTGGCCCGTACCATCTGCCCCCGATACTCCCCATCCACCAGCGAGTAGACCGTCACCGTCGGTTGCTTCGGCCTTCCAATGTGACGCCACCCCCCCAGTGCCCGATAATCCACAATCCAATACTCCCCAATCCCCAGCGCCTCATAATCCTCCAGCTTCTTGGCATAGTCATCCTGCCAGTTCGTGCTCACCACCTCCACCACCAACCGGGCCGAAGCTCCCCGCACGATCGTCGAAGCCGTCTTCCACAGAGGTTCTACCTCCAATTGGGTGCGATCGAGCACAATCACATCCGGGACATACCCATCCAGATCACTCGCTGGTTTCACACAGCAGGTATTGGGAATAAACCAGGGCAGATTCAGCCGCTCAATTTCCCGATCCAGCTTGCGGGTGATCAGACTGGCAATTTCCTCATGGTCTCCCCTGGGTCGCACCTCTCGTACCTCCCCATCTATCAGTTCATAGCGTTTACCATCCTCTGGATACTCAGCCAGAAACTCTGTGAAAGTCTTTAGCTGTCGCAGGACTTGAATCATGGTTGACCTCCCTTGTAGGAATTCTGCATCTGGGATACCTCCGTTTTAACCAATTGCACCAGCTCCGGCGGCTCCCGCACGATCGCCCCCTGGCCATACCCCAACACCCATCGCTTCAGATCATTCATCCCCCGCACCATCAGGTGTAACGTCAGCGACCCATCCGGATGTTCGTGAATTTCCTGGGTCGGATGCCAGCGCCGCTCCCGGATATAGGGAGCCGTCGGCGCATCAAACCAGATCACAACCGGGAGCGGCACCCCACCTGCCTCATGCTGAAAAATCATCTCCAGATGATCTCTGGCATCAAACGTAGGGTCAGGGACAAAAGTTTCTGCCAGCACTTGCAAGCGCTTAATCCGATCGACCCGAAACCAGCGCATCTCTTGCCGATTGTGGCAGTAGCCAATCACATAGGGATTGGTGCCTCGATAGATATGCAGCACATAGGGGTCCAAATTACGATCAGACGTTGCATTGCGACCTGCTGTGTAATACGTCATGTGAACCGTTTTGTGATTTCGACAGGCATCCTCCAACTGATGCCAAACCTCCGGGTCCAGATTGATTTCTGCCCCGGAGCGGAACAAAATCCGTTCTTCAGCCACCTGCTGCAGGTCTACCCAGGTTTGCTCAGGGAGCCGTTCTGCTAATCGAGCAATGGCCGATCGAAGCTCCAGACTGTAAGCAGACCCGGCATAGGCTTCTAGCATCCTGGCCCCCAATGTCAGGGCAAAGAGTTCACCCCTGGTCAGGGGAATGGTCGGCAACCGCCAGTCTGGATCGGTGTAGTAATAGCCCCTGGCCTTGCTCCACTCGATCGGAGCCTGGTAGCGATCGCGCAGAAACGTGAGGTCATTACGAATGGTGCGCTCACTGACCTCCACTGCCTCCGCCAGACTGGTGGACGTTTGCCGTCTCCCCTGTCGCAATAATCCGTCGATTTCCAGTAGCCGTTCCAGATGCCTTGACATACCCGTATCCGATGAATTGGGTCTATCTTAAACAGGCAACCCGGCAAAATTCTTTCCGAGTTCACAGAACTGAGAATGTTTACAGAGGAGTGGGCAGGTCAGAATAGTCCTACTCCAGCACTGAAACTACTCTCAGACACCCAGAATCCCGCAGATATACTATTTGCACTACTCTATTTGCTTAATGCTGAGGGCAAACAGGCTGATCTTGCAGGCATCACCAGTCTAAGTAAGTAGGTGGTTACATTTAATTGTAAGAAGGGGGGCTGGGGGCTTTGCCCCCTTCACCCCCACTAGCTATGTTCAGTTTAATTACGCCCATCTACTTACCATGTAAATTAAGTTTTTGGTTTCAAGTGAGCGAGTAGTAACCTGTTCTCAGTCCTATTGTTACCCGAGTAGACATGAAGAACTGTCAGGTCGAACTGCGTCCAACCGACCGCGATTATCTCGAGAATCTGTTGCGTAAAGGTCAACTGGGAGTCGGGCAATTTAAGCGGGCGACGGGTCTTCTAGAACTTGATCGAGGCAAAGCGATCAGTGCTGTTGCAACGACCTTAGGAGTTTCAGAGACGACGGTGCGGGTGTGGCGCAACCGCTATGAGCAGGAAGAGTTGCAGATGCTGCATGGCAAGCCGCGCCTTTCATCTCGACGCTGACCCTATCGCCTACAGGGCGAGCCTTCCCGTCTAAGAGGTAAGATGTTGATCAGGGGCAAAACGGCCTTTGATTGAAGGGATAGCCACAAGAGAGATGATGGATCCTGGAGTAATTTTGGCCAATGGTCTACAGCCTGAGTCAGTTCTGTCTACTCCAGAGCAATTATTGCCTCTGGGAACAAACAGCACAAGCCTTGCCTCTTCCAGTGAGCAGGTGATTCTGGAATGTAGCCATTGGTTAAGTTTTCATCGGGTTTGGGGGCAGTTTCCAACCCCAGTATTAACCGCGATCGCCCAGTCATTGAAATGCTTCCGTGTAGAACCCCAAACGTTGATCTACCAGGAAGGACAAAAAAACATTGGGCTATACCTGCTCAAGTGGGGCACAGTCGAGATCTACCGGCTTTCCCCGATTGGGAAATCTCTGATTCGCTATCGCAGTGCTGGAGAGCTATTCGGTTATGCATCCCTGATGGCAATCCCAGAAAACGGCAGGCACCAGACGCAAGCGATCACCCTCACGGCTAGTGAAATCTGGTTTTTGCCCGAGGCTGAGTTTCGTCAGTTGATGCAACAGTATGCCGAATTTGAACGGATGTTCAATACGCTGTTAGCGCAAGATTTAAATGCCTTCAGTGCCCGCATTGCTCAAGAGCAACGCCGGATTCAAGGGTTACAGTCTTATATTCAAGCGGTTCCAACTGGAGCAAAAATCCTGGGCCACAGCAAAGCCAGTCAAAAGTTGGCAGAACAACTGGATCAAGCTGCTGACAGTCTAAAACCTGTCTTGTTTCAAGCCCAACCAGGAACTGGAAAAACCTTTCTGGCCGGACTGATCCATTCCCGTTCTGGAATCGCAGCCCAACCTTTTGCTGAATTAGATTGTACCAAGTTACCCCGATCAGAAGATGGTAGGCTCAATACCGATTGCTTATTTGGCAGAGTCGCTGGACAGACCGGCGTCCTCGAACTGCTGGAGCGGGGAACCCTACTGCTGAATAATGTCCAAGTTTTGAGTGAGGGCGATCGGGCACGCCTCACCCATTACTGCAAAACGGGTAGCATCCTACCGAATCATGGTCTCAGTGGTTCTAATACTCTGACAACCGAGCCTCCCAAGCCGATTCAGTCTTGGGTACGCTTAATCCTCGCCGCACCGGACAAACTAGAGTTGCCAGAGGTAGACGCAATTCCGATCAAGCTGTTCAGCTTACCCCAGCGTAAAGCAGATATTCCAGATTTTGCCCGTTATTTCCTGGCCCAGTTTTGTCAGGCCCACAATCGTCCGCTGCTGGCTCTGGATCAGTCTGATCTGCGTCGCTTGATTAGCTATGACTACCCTGGCAACCTCACAGAACTGGCAGAAATCCTGCATCGCGCAGTGATCATGACGCCACCAGGGCAAGTTGTGATTTCAGAACAAGCCCTCTGGTCGGTGCAGTCTGCGAAGAACGCCTTCCGAGTGGATTTGCTCACCCATGTGCCCTGGCTGCGGCAACTATTGCTGAGTCGCTGGTACCCAGAGGGTATCTGGATGGTGATGATGGCATTTTTTGTGCCCGTCACGATCGCCGGGTTGATTGGGCCTCAGACCCGCGAGAGTAGCGTGACCCTCAATCTCTTTTGGGCCTGGTGGTGGCCGGGTTATCTGTTTCTATTTGTCTTTGTCGGTCGGCTCTGGTGCGCCGTTTGCCCCTTTATGATCACAGCAGAATGGCTCCGCCGTTTTTCCCTCTGGCTGTTTCCGCGTCAGCAACTGACCTGGAATACCCAATGGCTGAATCGATGGGGAGCCTGGATCCTGTTTGGTGGCTTTGTGGCAATTTATTTGTGGGAAAAGCTGTGGGATTTGCCCCATCATGCGCTGCTTTCTGCTTGGTTGCTCCTGGCGATTACAACTGGAGCAGTCATTTTTAGCCTGATTTATGAGCGGCGGCTCTGGTGTCGCTATTTGTGCCCGATCGGTGGCATGAACGGGATGTTCGCCAAGCTGGCAATGGTGGAGTTGCGATCGACCCAACAGGTCTGCGGTAGCCAATGCAGCACCTTTGGCTGCTATAAAGGCAGTGATGCAACTCCTGTTAACTTTACAGATGCGTTGCCTACGGAAGGTCAGGCCACGGGGGGCTGTCCGCTTTACACCCATCCGGCCCAATTGCAAGACAACCGAGACTGCGTGCTCTGTATGACCTGTCTCAAAGCCTGCTCCCATCGATCGGTGCAGCTCAACTTGCGGTTTCCCACAGCAGACCTCTTAGACCACCCTCAGGGTTTTGGAGCGGAAGTCGCACTGCTGCTGCTGCTGTTTGGTGGCGTATTGATGCACCATACTGAGCGAATTTTAGGATGGTTGGGCTTCCACAATATTCCCATTGACGCGAATCATTTACTGACCAGTACGCCGATCGTCCTTGCCCTGCTCAGCATTCCCGCTGCGTTGACCTATCTGACTCACACGATCGCCCGCTTCCTTGACCCCAAACAACCTGTCTATCTCACGGTCATCTACGCTTATTTACCCTTTACCCTGGCCGCAAACTTAACCCATTATGTCCCAGCGGGCGTGATGGAGGCGGGTCAAATTTTGCCTGTCCTGGCGCGAACCCTGGGCTTTAGCGGCGCAGGTTTGCCAGCCCTCACCTGGAGTGCAGATGTGGCAGCATTTCTTCAAGGCGTCACACTCCTCTCCGCTCTGGTTTTCAGTATCTATCCGCTGTTACGCATTACCAAACGCCCCTTGCTCAGCAATCTGCCCCATTTGATCCTTATGCTTGGGTTTACAATTTTCTTTTTCAAGCTGATGATATGACGTTCAATTCAGGTGTCAAGCTATGCCAAAAAAGTCATTTGAAGACAAGTATCCCAACATTGCTCAATGGGTTTATGAGCATCAGGGCATTATTGAAATTGGTAACGACCCCGATGGCCCACTAACGTCGTTTGTGCGGGCGATCGACATGGGCGGGATGCCCTGGGAAGGCGAGGATGAATACGAATCGCTGGATGATGCACTACTGGATCTGGAGGCAGGAGTGCAGGAATATCTGAGGAAGATCTACGGGGAGTGAAGGTAGGCAAGCAATTAGCAGAGGGCAGGGAAGCGAGGGCTATGGCAGAATAGGAGCATGGCACAAACCATTGCAGTCACAGAGATGGTTAAAAGTCTTGCCGAAGCAGAGGCAAAGTTTGGGCTGCAACGAAATTCTGACCCACAGTTTTTCCGAGAATGGGTTGATGCCTTACCATCCCTGACAGACCCAGAACTCGCTGACTTGGGGGTGATGTATCGGCGGTTAACCTATCACCGCTCCACCAATGAACTGTTGGAGGGTTCTGTTACCCTCCTGGCAGCATCTCCCTTACTGGAACTCGCTGGCTTTTACGATCCACCTTTCAGAATGCGGTCTGAAACCGCGATCGAATGGGTGCTGAATGATGGGGAAGAAATCCTGCGAGGGCGTATTGATCTGCTGATTATGCAGAACCAATTTTGGGTGTTGGTGGTGGAATCCAAAAAGACCAGCATTTCTGTGCGATCGGCATTGCCTCAAGCTCTAGCCTACATAATGGCAAACACGAATCCTGACCAATTGCTCTTTGGCATGATCACGAATGGGGATGATGTGCTGTTTATTAAGTTGCTGCAACAACCCACGCCCCAATATGGCTTGTCACGAGCCTTTTCACTCTATACGTTGCCTAGTGAAGCCCAACAGGTCTTGCAAATCTTGAAACGGATGGGTGAACTAATCACTCAATAGTGATCGCACCGGATTGAACCAAATCGATAAATACGAAAATATTGAGCTTGTGAATCTCTGATTCAGCGCCTCTTGAAACCAAGTGCGATCGCCCGTGGAGTAAAATAAACAGTATTGGCAAAATCAAAGTTATTCATCTTCAAGCCATTGACGAAACAACAGGCTGAACTTTATGCCAATCTACAGTGACATTACCGAAGTTATTGGTTGTACTCCTCTTGTCCGGCTGCAACGCTTACCCCAGCAGTTTGGCTGTGTTGCTGAAATGGTGCTGAAACTAGAAGGCATGAATCCAGCCAAGTCCGTGAAAGATCGGATCGCTGTCAGCATGATGCTCGAAGCAGAACGAGCGGGGCTGATTCAACCCGGAATTTCGACGATCGTGGAGGCCACCTCCGGGAATACCGGGATCGGGTTAGCGATGGTCTGTGCCGCCAAGGGCTATCGCCTGATTCTGACCATGCCAGACGGCATGAGCCAGGAACGACGGCAAATTGTTCAGGCGTATGGTGCAGAGGTGATTTTGACTCCGGCTGAAGCTGATATGCAGGGGGCGATCTCCCATGCCAATCAACTGGTGGCAACAATTCCCCAAGCTTTTTCACCGCATCAATTCAGCAATCCTGCCAACCCTAAAATCCACTACGACACCACTGGGCCTGAAATTTGGCAGGACACCGATGGTGATATTGCCGCGTTAGTCGTCGGTGTGGGGACAGGCGGCACGTTGACTGGTGCTGGACGCTATCTCAAACAACAAAATCCCAAGCTCCAAATTGTTGCCATCGAACCCGTAAACAGTAAGGTGCTGAGTGGCCAGCCTGCAGGCGAACATAATTTACAAGGCATTGGCGCAGGGTTTATCCCAGATGTCCTGCGAGTCGATTTAATCGATGAAATTGTCACCGTCACCGAAGCAGAGGCTTACGAGATTGGACGACAATTGGCGCGCGTAGAAGGCATCATCAGTGGTATCTCAACAGGCGCAGCGGTCTATGCAGGATTACAAATCGGGCAGCGATCGCACTACCAAGATCAACGGATTGTGATCATTCAGCCTAGTGCAGGAGAACGCTATCTCAGCACGGCAATGTGGGATGAGAATAGCACAGAAACTACTTCACATTAGATTTTCCTGGTAGTCGAGTACCAGAAACGGGCGTTGCTGAATAGAAGTATGATTTTCGTGCTTGAGCCTTATGCAGCCCTCACCCTAGCCCTCTCCCAAAGGAGAGGGAACAAGAGTTTTAGCTCCCTTCTCCTGCGGGAGAAGGGTTGGGGATGAGGGTAATTCATATTTGCATTCAGCAAAGCCTTTTCTGGGAATCGGCGATACTTCAACTCAAGATATCTGAAGGAACAATAGACATTTAAACAGCTTAGATACTTTTTTAATAGTAGCATTAATCATCATATGGTTATATAGTATATAACAGAAGTGATGAGCTCTCTGAAAGTGGCGCTTTCTTTTTTAATTCCCTTTGCGATCGCTCTGATTACGGCCTGGATTACCTATGAAAGCCAGGAAGACATCGTGAAAACCTTCCTTGTCATGACAATCAGTCTGCTGGTGAGTTTCGCTGGGCACCCTGGCTGGTACAAATTCTGGTTTTGATCGTGAGTTTAGGGGCAATGCGCTATTTTTGCGATCGCCATTCCTGCCACAATGCTGCAAAACAGCATTGAGTAATTGCTGTAATCATTCAGTTAACTGACCTGATGAGAAGCAATCGATTTTTAACTCTATTTAGGAATTGATGCCATGAAAAGAATTCTGGTTTTAGGTGGTGGAATGGGGGGTGTGGAAGCTGCGATCGCCCTGACCCAAAAACTCAAGGGCGATTATCAAATTGACCTGATCTCCAACCGTGACTTCCTGTATATCTATCCCGCGTCCATCTGGCTGACGGTGGGTAAGCGCACCCTGGAAGACCTCTCAGTGCCCTTGACACAACTCGCCGAAATTCATGGCTTTAATTTCCTGCAAGAAGAGGTGAAAGAGGTCAGAGCTAAAGAACGATTGGTTCTCACGACATCACAAGAGTATTCCTATGATTATCTCATTATCGCTTTGGGTGGTTCTAAGCTAAAGCCCAAAGGTGTTGAGAATACCCTATCTATTTGCGGCTCACCATTGGATGGAATGCAAATTCAAGAGCGGTTCCTGGAGCTAGTCGAGCGGGGAGAAGGCAAGATTGCCTGCGGGTTTAGCGGTAATCCCCAGGATGCAACGGCAGTCCGAGGTGGACCCGTGTTTGAGGTCTTGTTTAATTTCGATACCTATTTGCGGGAAAAGGGCTTGCGCGATCGCTTTGAACTCACTTTCTTTAGCCCCTCTGATGCCCCTGGAAAGCGGCTGGGGGCAGGGGGGCTGGCCCAATTACAACAATTGTTCCAGGAACGCGGTATTACTATCGTGTCTGGCAAAAAGATCAAGGAATTTACCAGCAGTGGCGTGACCTTTGAGGATGATACTCACGTCGTAACCGATCTCACTGTTTTTACACCGGGAATGACTGGCACACCTATCCTCAAGCAATCTGACCTACCCCTGACCGCAGCAGGGTTTGTCCCCGTCAGCGATACTGCACAGGTAAACGGATTTGAAAATTGCTATGCGATCGGTGACAGTTCCTATTTTGAGGGACCCGACTGGCGGGCACGACAGGGGCATTTAGCCGAAGTGATGGCACGCACGGCGGCGGAAAATGTTGCCCGACAAGAGCGTGGAGAAGCAGCAACAGCCAGCTTCCGGGAAGAGATTAACCTGCTGTGCATTATGGATACAGGCACAGAAGGTGTCTTTGTCTACCGGGATGAGAACCGAGAAATGGCACCCCGAGGAGCCTGGGCACGCTGGGCAAAACTGGCATGGGAAAAATATTACAAGTTGAATAAATTAGGAAAAGTTCCACGTCTACTATGAACCAACTTAAAGAATGGGGATTCTCAGGCCATTGGTGGCGCGGTCAGAAAGGCGAATACTGGGTAATCGGTCAAATAATCCTCTCCATTAGTTTTGCCCTGTTGCCAGTCTACCCAATTGTCGCTGTAGAGACGTTGTCTCCTGTTTGGAAATACATAGGTTGGGGAATCACTGGTCTTTTTAGCCTAATTTCCGCATTGTTATTACTTTCGGGAGGATTAGAGTTAGGTGCAAATCTTACTCTCTTACCCCACCCTAAAGATAACGGGGAATTGGTAACCAGTGGAGTTTACGGAGTAGTAAGGCATCCTATTTATAGTGGCGTAGTTTTTTTAGCGATCGCCTACAGTTGCTGGCAATGGAGTTTATTCCATGCGATCGGTGCCATGCTATTACTACTATTTTTTGACATCAAAGCCAGAAAAGAAGAAGTATGGTTGAAGCACAAATTTTCTGATTATGAAGTTTATCGATCGCAAGTCAAAAAACTAATTCCCTGGATCTATTAAGGGAGCCATGAAACCGATGGCTATGAAGCGATTTGCGACTAGTTGGAGCGTCAGTTGGGGATTGAGGCAAAGTATAAAATGGTGCATAAACTAGTGCATTATCGCTTGGAGTCCTCCCCCAAAGTGCCACGACCTGTGAGTGTGGAGCAGTCAAGCCAGTTACGAGAGGCATATAAAATGGTATTAGTTGCCTCCTGCATCAATGCATGATTGCCGCAGCTCGGAAGTTTCTGCGTCCGATCCCGGTAGTTGTGGATGTCAAGGTTTCTGCCAGTTGGGGTGAATAACCTGCTATACAATAACCAGACGTTTCAGGATTTGCGCGACGGCATACAGTTCATTGCCTTCAGCGGTGCTGAGGGTAAATTTGTCTGACAGGGCATAGTGGGAGGAGTCGCGATCGCATTTAACGAACAGGCAATCTTCTCCGGTAGTAATCAGAGCGAACACGGGAGAAATTGGTGCACCAACAATATAGGCTAAGGTTTGGGCGATCGCTTGTCGCACACTAAACCCATAGGGTTTACTTTCAATCACAATTAACCAGAGGCGATCGTGAATCACCAAGGCATCGATCAACCCATCCAGTTGGGTATCACCGTCTTCAATTTCAAACCGGATATATTTTTCACTCCGGACTTGGTAAGGCGGGTCGATGAAGCCCAGGGTTTCCAGCAGGGGTGACAGCAGAATTAAGTTGACGGTACCTTCAGTGATGGCTCCGCTATCGGCGTAGTAGAGATAACGCTGTTTGAGATGATCGAGCCTTGCCTTCTCGGTATCGGTCAATGGAGGCAATAGCGCTTTCCATTCGGTGAAAAAGGTGGCATCGGTGCTGGGCACAATGCCTAGCCTCGCGTGGGCTTCGGTGAGATTGGTAATCGCTTTGGTGATACCGAGGCTAACCATCGGAGTTTTAGCAGTGGGGAATGGGTTCTACGCTAGCATTCTTCAGCAATATAGTCCCAAATTTCATCCAGGCCAGCTTCTGCAAGCGGACGTTTAAGGCTACAAAACAGTGTTACGACAGATCTAACCCTATTTCTAGGGTCAATAATTCTAGTTGGCCTATGACCATGTGCAAGGTTTCCCAC
This sequence comes from Leptolyngbya sp. 'hensonii', assembly GCF_001939115.1. GTDB lineage: Bacteria > Cyanobacteriota > Cyanobacteriia. The sequence goes on from NZ_MQTZ01000001.1 coordinate 26,504, forward strand.
CCAGTTTTGCAGGGTGGAAAACAGCGGGAGAGGAAATCGTCCAGTAATCATCTCAGCCTGCTTGGCGACCAATCACTAATTGAGTACCTGTTCGGCAGTGGAGACAACGGTCGCCCAATTCATGCCACAACATACTGATGGCTTTCATTCCAGTGCAATGGTTGGCACCGATCAATTGAACCTCATACCGTTTCAAGCGTTCAAGGGTGGCACCGATACGATCGCTACTGGCGTGTAACAGGTGCATGCCACCTAAAACAGCATAAAACTTACGTTCACCTGTAATTTCAGCAATGTAATCTAGCGTATTGATCACCCCAGCATGAGCACAACCGAGGATTACAACGAAACCATTCGGTGTTTCCATAAACAGTGCCTGGTCATCTGGGAGGAGATCCCTATCTGTTCGTTCAGGGTTGCACCAGAACCATCCCTCCGTATTCTCAAGCGGATGATGACGTGGGATTGATCCAGTGACCCAAACGCCTGGGATGACTTCTGTTGGTCTTTCCGTCCAGACCAAACGATGCACCTGATTACTTAATGCCTGTGCATCCTGTATTGGAGATCCAATGTCTCCTCTAGAGCTGTACTTTGGGGCGATCGCCTCTGGATGCAAGAACAAATCTGTTTTACTACTGTGCTTTAACAAGGCGGGCAAACCACCCGTGTGGTCGTAGTGGCCGTGGCTGATCACAATGGCATCCAGATCCACTAAGGAAATGTTTAAACGTTGAGCATTGTGATGCAAAGCAAACCCCTGTCCCGTGTCGAAAAGAACGGGATGATCGTCTGTTTCGATCAGAAAGGAAAGTCCATGCTCACTCAGGAGCCCTCGGTCTCCAGCCGTGTTATCCACCAGAACTGTAACAACGATGCGTTCAGGCATTGACGACTCCCTCAAACCCCCATCGGGGGATGCAATTTAGTCCCTGGGATACCGCCGATCGTCCCTATAACCATTAGCTCCGAAATACGCACCCATTAAAATTACTTTACTATTCTATAACCAATCAGTTATATTAAAGAAGGTTACAAAATGTATTGTTCTCCCCTCAAAATTGCTTCTTGCTGGATTGCAAAAACCTTTTGCAATCCACTCAACCCTGGAGATGATCTTATGGAAACAAATGTGGGTTTGCTCGATCGCGTGATCCGTGTCCTGTTAGCTTCGGTGCTGTTGTACCTGGGGCTGTTCCTCTACAGGAGTTCTGCCCTAGGCATTGGGCTGGTTGCCGCAGGTGGCATACTGCTGATAACGGCGCTGGTTGGTTTTTGCGGTCTTTATCGCCTCCTGGGCATCTACACCAACCAAACTAATAAGCAACTGTAGAAGCATTGACTCATTGATTCTTTGAGGAAACCACTATGACTTACCACTTCAGCAAGGTTGTTGATGCCTCCTTTCAAGAAGCGATCACCCAAGTCACCGAATCTCTCAAACAGGAAGGCATGGGCATATTGACCGAAATTGATGTGCAAGCTGCCTTCAAGAAGAAACTGGACATCGAGTTTCACCAATACAAAATTCTGGGAGCCTGTCATCCTCAAATTGCCTATCAAATGATCCAAACCGATGACAAAGCGGGTGTATTGTATCCCTGCAATGTCGTGGTGCAAGAACACGAGGATGGCAGAGTAGAAGTCTCAGCGGTTGATCCGTTGATGATGTTCCTGTCCCTGCACAGTCCGAGAGCAAAAGAAATTGCGATCGAGGCCAGTCAAAAAATGCAACGGGTGATCGATCGCCTGCCTCAAGCAACCTTGAGTGCTTCGCAAGCTGCATACACTATTTAAAGTCAAGGAGATTCATCATGGACGACAGTATGTCGCTCGAAAACCCATCCCTATCCCGGCGACAACTCCTCAATTTTCTAACCGGAGCGACTGTTGCTGCTACTGCTGGTTCCGCTCTCTACGCAGTTGGCAAATTCTTCATTCCTCCCGCAGAGTCAACCGGAGCAGGGGGGGCCATTCTCGCTAAAGATATTCTCGGAAATCCAATCCCAGCAAGGCAAATCTTGGCAGAGGCATCCGGAACTCGTGCCCTAGTTGCAGGTCTGGCAGGAGAACCCACTTACCTGGTCGTCCAAGAAGATAACACGCTGGATGCTATGGGAATTGTGGATAACTGCACCCACCTGGGCTGCACCTTCCCCTGGAATCCGATGGATCAGCAGTTTCAATGTCCCTGTCATGGCTCTCTCTATGCCCCTGATGGCACAGTAGTTCGTGGCCCAGCTCCCCTTCCCCTCAAAATTGTTCACGTTGCTGTCATCGATAACAACATTTTGATCTCACCCTGGACAGAACCCGATCCTCGCACTGGAGAAACCCCCTGGTGGGTTTGATTCGGGTTGCCCATATCCAAGAACTTTTCTCTCTTTTGAATCACCAAGAACTTTATGAAAATTGCCGTATCCAGTCAAAACCAGACCAGCGTAACTGCCCATCTTGGACATTGTCAAAAATTCTGGATTTATGACGTAGACAACGCCACCATTCAAACCAAAGAACTGCTCAAGCTTACCAAAGACCAGAGCTTTCATGAAAGTTCCTCCAAAGACCCTCACCCACTGGATGGGATCCAGGTTCTGATTAGCGGCAGTATGGGACGTGGCCTAGCCCGCCGTCTGGAATCCAAAGGCATTCAACCGATTATCACGCCTGAAACTGACCCGGATACAGCCATCACTGCCTATCTTGCGGGTTCTCTTGTAGTCATGACTCCAGAGGAGGTTGAGCATCACCATGACGTAGACCCACTTGTTGTCCCTCAGGTCGATCGAGACACTGGGAGTAGTAGCTGCCACGAGTAACGGTAACAACAACATTTTGGCGTTGCTGCATCGCACTATGATTTCGCTGGATTCCAGATGGAGTGCCAAGGCTTCCAGAAATCGTCTCATAGACAAGTTCAGCAACGCCCAACTTTTTTCATTAGGAAATTTATAATCTTCACCGCAGCTCATCCAAAGCTGTTTGTAAATTTCTGTACATTTTTATACAGAATTCATGGCATGAAAGTTGTGAAATTCATACTTAATCAATATTCAATTCAAGTGATGAAATTTGGCTCAGGGCTGCCTGATTAGTGCAGAAATAGGGTAGGTTCTCCCTTCAAGGAGACTGTTACATTGATCTGAACTTCCCACTTACAATGCTACTTGTACCCCCCCACACCTGGGGATGGAAATATGGGACGGTAATCAGGTAGTCAGGTAGTTGATCTATCCTGCAGGGCAAACTTGCAGTTTATGATGCAACTTTTTTGCTGTTTTTCAACCCCTGGACTGTTTTCGTTTGAGGTATTTCCAAAATGATGCTAAAGCTACCTGGAAAACGATCGAGGCGTAAGCGCTATGCTTTGCCCAAAATGGACAGATGGCTGTCTGCGCTTTCCGAATATGGTCAAGAAATTCAGAGACTTGCGCCGACTTGGCAGGCTTGCATTCCCCTGGCCTGTTTAATTGTTCTGTTCTGGGGAATGGCTGCTGTTGCCCAAGATCCTCCCAAAGTTGAGGATGTTGCGAAGACAGTTGAGACCTTGAAAGTCGGGCTAGATACCCTGTGGGTTATGGTTGCCGGAATGCTGGTCTTCTTCATGAATGCCGGATTCGGCATGCTGGAAACTGGTTTCTGCCGACAGAAAAACGCAGTGAATGTTCTAGCAAAGAACCTGATTGTTTTTGCCCTGTCCACCATCGCTTTCTGGGTGATTGGATTTGGCCTGATGTTTGGTAACACCAGTGGCGGCTTCTTTGGTTCTGAAGGGCTGTTCTTTCTGAGTGGTGCTGATAATAGTCCTGCTGTAGCGGATTACGCGGGGGCTTACAAGTCTATCAGTTGGGCAGGTGTGCCCTTGATGGCCAAGTTTTTCTTCCAACTGGTATTCGCTGGTACTGCAGCCACGATCGTCTCAGGAGCGGTGGCTGAACGAATTAAGTTCGTGGATTTCCTGATTTTCAGTCTTTTCCTGGTGGGCATCGCCTATCCCCTCACTGGCCATTGGATCTGGGGTGGAGGCTGGATTGCCAATATGTTTAAAGATGCCAGTGGGACAACGACTCTAGGCTTTTGGGACTTCGCTGGCTCCACAGTCGTTCACTCGGTGGGAGGCTGGGCTGCATTGATGGGTGCCGCGTTTCTGGGTCCCCGGATTGGTAAGTTCAATAGCGATGGTTCGCCGAGTGCGCTTCCTGGGCACAACATGGCGATCGCCACCCTGGGTTGTCTGATCCTCTGGCTGGGCTGGTTTGGGTTCAACCCCGGTTCTACGATGGCCGTTGGAGATGGCTCTTTGCTGGCTCACATTGCAATTACCACAAACACGGCTGCGGCCTTTGGCGGCGTTGCTGCCACGATGACAGCCTGGTTCCTGCTGGGTAAGCCTGACCTGTCGATGATCATCAACGGAATTCTGGCGGGTTTGGTGGGTATCACCGCTCCCTGTGCCTGGGTCACGGTTCCCTCCGCAGCCGTCATTGGTATCGTGGCTGGTGTGCTAGTTGTGTTTGCGGTCGGTTTCTTCGATCGTCTGAAGATTGATGACCCTGTGGGTGCTATTTCCGTTCACCTGGTTTGTGGTGTTTGGGGTACCCTGGCCGTTGGTTTGTTTGCAGTTGGGCCTGGGAAAGGAACTGGTGCGCTGGCTTATACAGCAGGTCCAGCTGCTGGGTTATTCGCCAACGGTGGCTTCAGTCAATTGGGGGTCCAACTGATTGGGGCACTTTCCGTGGGAGGTACGATCGTGTTGTTATCTAGCATTGTCTGGTTTGGCCTCAAACTACTGTTAGGTATTCGGGTTTCTGCCGAAGAGGAACTGCATGGCCTCGATATTGGCGAACATGGTATGGAAGCTTACAGCGGGTTTATGAAGGAGTCCACAGTGGTGTCTTCTCCGATTTCTGCTTCTGATAAGGGTATTACCAGTACCTCCTACTAATTGATTTAAGCTAGGCCTATTGCCTGATCACTATATAAACTATCACTTGCATGAGTTTTATCAGGGGTGCGGGGGCTGAGTCCCTCCACCCTTTATTTTTGGCATTAATATACTGGCCCATCTCCCGTTCTGGGTACACAGTAGCCCTTTGGGGGAGAAGGGGCTGGGGGCTGTAGACGCGCAGCGGCTTCCCCTTGGGTGGGCAACCTTGCAAAACTGGGATGCTCTCTCTCTGTTACCGTGCATGCATAGTTCCCCCTTGGGAAGGCGCAAGGCTGGGGTGGGTTGAGAAGACAACTCATCTAGCCAGGTATAACCTGCTTTCCTCCCTTCAACAGATGGGCAAAGACCCTATTCCCCTCTACTGTGGGATAGAATCTTTGGGAAGAATTGCTAGCAACCATGCCACTGTCCACAATCACCCCCGATCCCCTGTGGTTCAAGACTGCTATCATCTACGAGGTGCCCGTGCGGGCCTTTGCTGACAGCAATGGAGACGGCATTGGTGACTTTCGAGGTTTGACCGAGAAGCTCGACTATTTGCAAGATCTCGGAGTAACAGCCCTTTGGGTATTGCCCTTCTTTCCCTCTCCGCTGCGAGATGATGGGTATGACATTGCTGATTACACCAGTGTGAACCCTATTTATGGCACCCTGGACGATTTTCGTACCTTTCTGACCGCTGCCCATCAGCGAGAGATTCGAGTCATTATTGAGCTGATCATCAACCATACCTCCGATCAGCATCCCTGGTTTCAACGGGCCAGACGAGCCCCTGCAGATAGCCCTGAACGAGATTTCTACGTCTGGAGTGACACAGCAGAAAGATATCAAGAGGCACGGATTATTTTCCAGGATTTTGAAACATCCAACTGGACCTGGGATCCGATCCCCAAAGCCTACTACTGGCACCGCTTTTATTCCCACCAACCCGATCTGAACTACGACAATCCAGCCGTTCAACAGGCTGTGTTTCAGGTGCTGGATTTCTGGCTGGCCATGGGGGTGGATGGTCTGCGGATGGATGCAGTGCCCTACCTGTACGAACGGGAGGGCACCAACTGTGAAAACCTGCCGGAAACCCATGCTTTCCTGAAACAGTTGCGTCAATACGTGGATCAAAATTATCCCAACCGAATGCTGCTAGCTGAGGCCAACCAGTGGCCCGAAGATGCTGCCGCCTACTATGGGGCCGGGGATGAATGCCACATGAACTTCCACTTTCCCCTCATGCCCCGCCTGTTCATGTCCCTGCGGATGGAAGACAGTTTCCCGATCACCGATATCCTGCAACAGACTCCCCCCATTCCCGATAACTGTCAGTGGGGCCTGTTTCTGCGGAACCATGATGAACTGACCCTGGAAATGGTGACGGACGAGGACCGGGACTACATGTACCGGGTTTACGCCCAGGATCTGGAGATGCGAGTCAACCTGGGCATTCGGCGACGGTTGGCCCCCCTACTGGGCAACGATCGTCGCCAGATCGAACTCCTCAACAGCCTCCTCCTCTCCCTGCCAGGAACGCCCGTTCTCTACTACGGGGATGAGATTGGCATGGGGGATAACGTCTATATTGGCGATCGCAATGGGGTGCGGACGCCGATGCAATGGAGTGCCGATCGCAATGCAGGTTTCAGTCGGGCCAATCCCCACCGGCTCTACCTGCCCTTACTGGTTGAGTCGGAATACCACTATGAAGCCGTTAACGTAGAGGCCCAGCGAGCCAATCCCAACTCCCTCTGGCATGCCATGCGACGGCTGATTGCAACCCGAAAACGCTTTCAGGCATTGGGGAAAGGGAGTTTTGAGTTCCTCCATCCCGATAACCGCAAAGTGCTGGCTTTTACCCGGACCTACGGGGAAGAACATATTCTGGTTGTGGCCAATCTCTCCCGTTTTGTCCAAATGGTGGACCTGGATCTGACGGCTTTCAAGGGCATGGTGCCGGTGGAAATCTTTGGCCGCACAGAATTTCCCGTGATCTCAGAGGCCCCCTACTTCCTCAGTATCGCTCCCTATGCCTTCTACTGGTTCACCCTGAAGTTACAACCGGCTCAAATTCAACCACGCCCCCTGTCTCAATTGCCAACCCTAAAGGTACGGGGCCAGTGGCAGACTGTGTTTTCCCAGCGCAATGTGAAACAGGATCTGGAACTGCTACTGCCAGATTATTTGATGACCTATTCCTGGTATGGCGGCAGAATACGCCCGGTGCAGTCGGTTCACATCACAGAGGCGATCGAAATCCCAGGGATGGCCGGTCACAATCTGCCAGGAGCGGAGGCCATGTTGGTCTGGCTGCAGGTGGATTATATCCAGGGCAACCCTGAAACCTATCTGCTCTGCCTGACCTGGGCCGAGGGCGAAGCAGCCCTGCATCTACAGGCGGAAATGCCCCAGACGATCGTGGCCCGGTTACAGGTCGAGGGTCAGCCAGAACCGGGGATTCTGTGTGCGGCCACGACGGAGAAAACCACCTGGATGGCTCTGCTGGAGACGATCGCCCACGATCAAACCTTGAATGGTCGTGGGGGGAAACTTCTGGCCAAGGCAACGGAACGGTTTGTCGATCTCAAGGGGGAGGCGGATCACCTGGACCCGCAACTACTTCGGGGAGAGCATGGCAATACCCTGATGCTGTACTGGGATTCGTCCCACCCCGGCACCATCTCTAACCCGGTGCTGCTGCTGAAACTCTTGAATCGGGTCGAGGCTGGGGTCAATCCGGACCTGGAAATTCGCCGCTTTCTGGATCAGAACCAGCGGTTTCCCCAAATTTCCTCAATCGCAGGTTGGCTGGAGTATCGTCCCGATCGGGCTGAACCCATGACGATCGGGATTCTGCAGGAATATATCCCAGATGCCCGTAGCAGTTGGGACTATACCCTCGATCGGCTGCGGGACTACTTCGAACTGGTGACGACCCACAAAGCCGGTCTGACAGAAATCCCTGTTCCGGAGGGGTCTCTCCTCGATCTGCAGGCGGTGTTCTCAGAACCAGAAATAGTCCCCGAACGGGACTCCTGGGAGCCTGGGAGCCTGGAAGGGGGCATCAATCTGTCCCATGCCTCTCCCTACAGTAGTTCCAGAACCCTGGCTCAGGAAACCCTGGGCTCTTTACTGGCGAACGCACAACTGTTGGGCCAGCGCACGGCGGAACTCCATTGTGCCCTGGCCTCCGACGAAGAAAATCTCCAGTTTATCCCAGAGCCGTTTACCTCGTTTTATCAGCGATCGGTCTACCAATATGCTCGCAACCTGACCGGCAAGACGCTGCTGCTGCTGAAACAGCGGCTCAGAGCCCTGCCACCAGAGTCTCAGGTGCTGGCCCAGCAGGTTTTGGGACATCAAGAAAAGCTGATGGCCTGCTTCCAGCCCCTCCTGAACGGGAAAATTACGGCTTTGCGGACAAGGTATCATGGCAATTACCATTTGGGACAGGTCCTTTACACTGGTAAAGACTTCATTGTGACGGATTTTGGTGGCAGTCCCAGACGCACCCTGAACGAACGGCGCATGAAGCGATCGCCGCTGCGAGATGTGGCTGGCCTGTTGCAATCTTTCTCACTGGCTATTGCTGTGGCGTTGCACCGGGAAGTGGAAAGTGGTCTGATCCGCCCAGAGCAATTGCCTGTTGTAGAGCAGTGGAAGCACTTCCTCTATCAATGGACCAGTGCAGCCCTTTTGCAAGGCTACCTGACGATCGCAAGCCAGGACAAATTTCTGCCCCAAACTCACCAGGAATTACAAATTTTGTTGGATGTGTACCTGCTGGAAAAAGCGATGGCCAACCTGAGTGATGTGCTTCATGACTTACCATCCAGCCTGCTGTATCAGCATCCGGAGCGCCTGCCGATCGCCCTGGATCAGATCCTGCAACTGAAATAGCTGAGGCATCCGGTTGCAGACCCAGTCTGTCCCTCGAACCAATCGCTCCCTGAGCCAAGCCGTTCACAAAGTGTCCCCGTAGGGGATAGGGAGTATTCCAAGATGATTAAGAAATGAGAATTAAATAACGTAGGGGTTTGGGGGCGAAGCCCCCAAACAGTGGCAACGCCCCTGCACCCCAATTGTTCATCTTATTTAATTCGTGATCCTAAGTTGGTTTTTGGAGGGGTGAGGATGATTGATTCCAATCAATCACGCTGCATCACCTCTGAGATCGCCCGTACCAATTCATCCGGATTGATAGGTTTAGCCAGGTGGAGCTGGAATCCTGCAGCGAGGGCCTTCTTGCGGTTGGCTTCTCCTGCATAGGCTGTCAGGGCAATCGCTGGAATCTGCCCACCAGACTCTGTCGGCCAGCTCCGCACCCGCTGCAGCAACATATAGCCATCCATTTTCGGCATGCCAATATCGCACAAGAGAATATCAGGACGCTGTTTTTGCAAGATCTCCAGGGCAACTTCTGCTGCTTTTGCTTCATAAACGATCGCCCCTTCCTGCCGGAGCAGCATTGCCGTCATCTCCAGCATGTCAGCTTCATCATCGACCACCAAAATCTTGAGGTCAGTCAGAGGTGGAAACTGAACCCCTGATCCCAAAGGTTGTTTTTTGTTCTGAAGCATGGCCACCTCATCTTGGGCTAACAACGGGAGCAAGACTGTAAAGGTAGCACCCAACCCCTCCCCTGGACTCTCCACAGCAACGGTGCCCCCGTGTAACTCTACCAGATGACGCACGATCGCCAGCCCCAGTCCTAAGCCACCAAATTTTCGGGTTGTGGTGCTATCTTCCTGGCGGAAATAGTCAAACACATAGGGCAGAAAATCGGAACTGATGCCCTTGCCATTATCCGTGACGGTGATCTGGGCATATTTATTATTGGTCATTTGTCCTTGGTCATCTGTCATTTGTCGTTTGTGATCCGTAACTTGAGCTGGATGTGTTGCAGAACTAAGGACTGATGACAATGGACCAAGGACTAAGGACAACTTAACAACGACCTGCCCCCCTGGGGCTGTAAATTTGACTGCATTGGATAGCAGATTCCAGATAATTTGCTGCAGTCGGGTCGAATCCCCTGCAACCAGGCTGGCGTCTGGATTAAACTGGGTCTGGATCTGAATGGATTTGGCTTTAGCAGAAAGATAAACCGTCTCAATGGCGGCCTCAATTTTCTTCACCAGATTAACGATCTGGAAATCCAGGGAAAGCTTGCCTCGAAGAATGCGAGAGACATCTAATAAGTCTTCAATCAATTGGGCCTGCAGTTTGGCATTTCGCTCGATCGTCTGCAGCGCCTGCTCTGTCATCTGTTGATTGAACTTACGGGTCCGCAGGAGTTGGGCCCAACCGAGAATGGGATTCAAGGGCGATCGTAATTCATGGGATAGGACGGCTAAAAATTCATCTTTCACCCGATTGGCCGCCTCTGCATTGCTCCGGTTCCGTTGGGCTGCGGCATACAACTCGGCATTATCAATCGCCAGGGCTGCCCGTCGTCCCAGTTCTTCGGCCAGGTTTAAATCAGCCTGACTGTAGTGCCGCCCCGATGCTGTCGTCACGAAGGAAATGGCTCCCAGGGTGCGATCGCGGACTTGCATCGGCACCGCCATAGCCGAGGTAAAGCCTGCACTCCGTAGAATAGCCAGATGCTCCTCATCCTGGGCCACCTCGACTAGCAAAGCGTCGGAGATTTCCGGATAAAGTTCCGCCTGTCCGGTTCGAATGACTTGGGCAACGCCGCGCGTCGCCTGCGGATTGTAAGGATAACGTTGCTGCAGCTCATTCACCCAGGCAATCTTTTCCGGATCGGCATGGGTAACTGCCAATTGCCGCGTTCCCCCAGCCGTATCCACAATGTGGACTGTACACCAGTCAGCCAATTTGGGCACCACCAGTTGGGCAATACTGGCCAACGTGGTCTGATAGTCCAGAGAAGAGAAAAGCACCTGGCTGGCTTCGGCCAGAAATTGCTGGGCCGCCTCCGATCGCTTCAGATCAGTCACATCCATGGAGGAAACCCCAACCCCCCGCTGCCCATCGGGGAGGTAAACCGGATAATAGTTGACCAGGCAATGGCGGATCACCCCTGGAGGATGGGTTTCCCCCTGAAATTCCTGATTTAAGAGAGGTTCACCGGTCTGAATCACCTGTTTCACCATCTGGGCAACAAGATCAGCCCATGCGGGTAAAAGATCCCAGACTGTTTTGTTGAAATGGTCGGCTAGAGGCAAGCCGTTGATGGTGGCTAGGGCTTCATTGGCATGGAGATAGCGCAAATCCTGATCCAAAAACGCAATGCCAACCGGAGAACTCGACAGCAAAGAATTCAAAAGGGTTTGGCTGGTTTGCAGTTCCATGTCCGCCCTCTTTTTCTCAGTCACGTCATGAAAATACACAGCCAGACCATTGACAATAGGATAAGCCCGAGCCGAGAACCAGCGACCAGACCCATCGGGCGCTGGGGCCTCCACAGTGGCAGTGACTCGCTCTGCCATCACCCGACCATACTGTTCACCAAAGGCTGATCCAACCGCCTCCGGAAACACCTCCCAGAAGAGACACCCCAACATCTCTTTTCGCGATCGACCGGTTACTTCTTCCAAACGGCAGTTGACATAGGTCAGATGCCAATCCGCATCGACAGTAAAGAAAGCATCCGAAATACTTTCCAGGGTATCCGTCAATTGCCGGGTGCTCTTTTCGGAGTTTAATCTTGCTACCCGCAAGGCCTCACACAATCCGCTCACCAGGAGCCCCTGCAGGATAAACAGACCCAGGCGAGCAGAGCCAGGTAAATCCAGGGTAAAAGAAAGAAAAGGTGGGGTCAAAAAGTAGGTGCTGGCAAGGGCAGCCAGGATCGTTGCGGTAATTCCGGCTTGCAATCCTCCGGCCCAGGCACTCAGCATAACAGCGCTGAAAAATAGCAGAAAGGGGGATTTGCTGACCTCAAACCAGGGTTCCAGAAGCAACATCAGCAGGAGTGACGTAGAAACCATGAGCACAGCAATGCCATATTGACGGGCAAGCCAGCTGAAACTGGATGAAAGCAAGGACCAATCACCTCAAACTATCGGCAATGATTTACCTTAAGACAGATGCGTTTTTTTGCCCATTGATCCTAAGAGAGAATCGATCCTCTAAATAACCGACTAGGTCAGCCAGGAGACATGGGCACTCACCACTCGCCAGCCTTCTGAGGTTCGAACCCAGGTCTGGCTCTGGCGTCCAACCTTGCCCGATTGGGTGCGTCGGAATTCTGTGTTAGTCGTGGCAAAGTCTCGCCCGTAGGTCGTAATGACCGTGTTCATGAGGGTTCGCTGCAGATCCAGGGGAGAACGGTTGCTGCGAAAGGCCGCGATCGCGCTGTAGCCATACAGGTTTTCAGTCGCCCCATAGCGAATTGTCCGATCGCTCTGCCAGAACAGACTATCAAGCACTGGAATATCATTCTCAGTCAGTGCCTGCTCGTACTGCTCAAAGGCAGCCGTCACTTCTGCCAGCACCTCTGGGAGATTAATGTCCATATCGCGATCGCAACTCCATCGGGACTACACTAGTGAACAAGGTGGTTCTTCTGAAACCTAATGTAGATGATGTGACAACGGGAGCCAATGGATCATGAGCACCCTGGTGCGATCGGAGGAAGATCTCCTTTATCCGGAAAGTGATGGCAAACCCATGGCCGAGAATACGGAACAGTACCAGTGGATTGTCATGATTAAGGAGAATCTGGAAATCCTCTTTGCGGAGGTGCCGGATGTCTTCATTGCAGCCGATCTCTTCTGGTATCCCGTGCAGGTGCAGGTGCCACCAGCCCCCCGGCAGGCTCCTGATGTGATGGTGGCCTTTGGCCGCCCAAAAGGCAGACGGGGGTCCTATCGCCAGTGGCAGGAAGATAATATTCCTTTTCAGGTGGTCTTTGAAATCCTTTCTCCCAGCAACAAAACCCGCGATGGGCAGGAAGAAATGGACTTTAAGTTCATGTTCTATCAGCGCTATGGCGTGGAAGAGTATTACATCTACGATCCCGATCGGCAGAACCTGGAAGGCTGGATCAGACAGGGGGCGGCGTTGGTGCCCATCGCCCAACTCTCCGGTTGGGTCAGCCCGCACCTGCAGATTCGGTTGGAGTGGCAACCCGGAACGGCACTCCGCCTTTATGCCCCGAATGGACAGCCTTTTCTGACTTCGATCGAACTGGCCCAGCAGGTCGAACAGGCCCAACGACAGGCCCAACAGGCCCAACGACAGGCAGAACAGGCTCAACGACAAGCCGAACAGGAGCGGCAGGCGCGACTGGCCGCGATTCCGCGATTGCTGGCCCTGGGTCTGAGTGCCGAACAGGTGGCTGAGGCCCTGGGGCTGTCTGTGGCCGAGGTGGAATCATCCAGCAGGGATGGATTTCCCTAAAAAGGGGGGGTGGCATGGAGATGGACCCATTCCCCAGAATGGGGATGGCGGCAACGCAGACCCCTGGCATGCAAGTAGAGGCGATCGGCCCCAGAACCTTCTCCATACAGGCGATCGCCCACGATGGGGATTCCCAATCCCTCTGGAGCAGCCGCATGGACCCGGAGTTGGTGGGTGCGGCCTGTGACAGGGGTCAGTTCCAGTCGGGTGGTAATCGCAGTTCTGGCGATGACACGAAAGTGGGTGAGACTGGGTTTGCCCCGCAGTCGATCGACTCTCTGATAAGGCCGATCGGTTGGATCAGACCAGAGAGGCAGGTCGATCGTGCCCCGATCGGGAACAACCGTCCCATCCAGAATCGCTTCGTAGACCTTGTGGACTCGACGGTGCTGAAACTGCTGACTGAGTTGGCGATAAGTCTGCCCGTCGCGGGCCAGCAGGAGAATCCCGGAGGTGGCCTGGTCCAGCCGATGCACCGGCATCAGGTCCAGTCCCTCGGAGCGACCATAGCGCAGACGACTGAGGACACTGTCCTGGTGATCGAGCGATCGTCCCGGCACCGAGAGCAATCCAGCCGGTTTGTCTACCGCTAGCAGCCAGTCATCTTCATACAGAATCGTGAGGGAGGGGAGGGTTGGCGTCAGGCCCGACAGTAAAAAGCCCATGATAGGCTGGCAGCGTTCCACACAAGCTCCATAGAATCTCCCCTGCACTTTGTCTCCCAGGGGCGGTCCCCACCAGAATTCAGCCAGGGCCAGGGGTTTGAGGCCATGGGTGGCAGCATAATGCAACAGCTTGGGGGCACAGCAGTCCCCCGTGCCGGTGGGAAGGCCACCGCCTGCGATCACCTCTGGCAACGAGCGGGACTCCCCAGCAAAATTCGTCAACCGGTAGGCCGCATGCATCTGGGTTTGCAACTGGCGGGAGAGGGCTTTCCGCTGCTGCTTGATCGCTTGGATGCGGGTATCTGCCGCCTCGATCGTCTGGCGCAGGGGCTGCAGGGCCTCATCCCGTTGCCGTTTCAGTTGTCGGCGCTCCATGCCATCCCGGCGACTCTGGTCATCCAGTTGGGCCAGGGCAAGTGACGGCTCCTCACCTACAGACAGGGCGATCGTCTGCTGACGCAGGTGCTGACGATCGTGGCGGCGTTGGGCATGCTCTTGGGCAAGCTGCCGCAGGCGCAGCTCAAACTCCTGGGCCAGGGCCACATAGGTCTGCCGTTCCGGGATGCTCTGGAGCTGAATCAGCGCCTGCTTCAGAGCCTCCAACTGTTCCAGGGTTCGGGTCTCTTCCAGGATCACCTGTTCCCGTCCCGGAATCGGGGGCACCCAGCCCGCCACCAGACTTTCCCCATGCAGCAATCCGGAAAAGGCTTTCAAAACCTGTTGCGTTCCCGAAGGAGTTTCCACCAGCAGCACCCCATACATTTTGCCCTCACGGGAGTAAGCAGGGTCGGTGGCCAGGTGTTGCATCAGGTCGCAGGCGATCGCCTCAGCAGTTGTCGTGCGAGGCAACCTCAGCAGTTGGCCACTGCGGGGACAGCGGCCTTCGTACCAATCCCTCACATCCATCCGATTATTGGAAAACACTTTCGCCGACGCTATTGAAGGCTGCCACCCTGTAAGTCGCATTGGGTGGGGCTTGCTGGTCCCGATATTCTAGAACGACCTGGGGTGGCTTGGGGGCATCTCCAAAATTATGCCCCTGACCTTGAAGAGTCTGGATCAGGGCCTGATTGCGATAGATCCGAAACGATGGCAACCCATTTTCCAGATCCGGCATGAAATGCCATGTCACAACGGCTTCCGTGGCTCCAATTCTTGTAACCCGAACATCGGTGGGGGCAGCAGGTTTTTGAGTCGGAGAAATTTTTCCTTTCGTGACATACTGCTGCCATTTACGGGCTGTTTCCTGATTGGGCAGCCAGGCCGCTTCCAAAGGATTCCCTTGATACTGAGGGATCGGGGCGATCGCATGGTTTTTGGGATCCCCTAACCAACCCTGGGTAGCCTCAACAGGGCGAAGGGGAGTCCCCGGAGCTGCCAGCCTTGCCGTCAGCATGGCATCCAGGTAAGGAATGGCAAGGAAACGAGTATCGCCTGCCTCATGGGCTGTGTTGGCTGCCACTGCATAGGTCCACAGTGCCCCTGCCTGGCGGTAACGACCAAAAACTTGCTGAGATGGTTTCAGGCAAAAGTCATTGTAGGGGTCCTTCTCTCCTTCCGTCCATAGCAGGGGGATGCCCAGAATCTGGCGATCGAGGCCCGATGGGAAGGTATACCCACCACAGCGCACAGTCACAGCGGCGATCGTGCGCTCAGGATACTTTCTCACCATCTGGGTCACCCACTCAGCTCCGTTGGAGTGGCCCCAGAGTACCCAGGGAACCTGATCCAGTTCAGGATGGCCACTTTTCTGAGCGAAGGACTGTAGCGCTTTCAGGAAGGCTCTGCCAGAACCCCGATCGATATAGCCCCAGTCATCACAGACCGGGTCACGGGTCGGGAATTTGGCAGCCATGAGCGCCAATTGATGCTTGACAGCCAGGGCCTGCCACTGCAGATCATTAGCATGATTCAGACCTGCTTCAGCAGCCTCATCCCCACAGCCATGCAGTTTGAACAGCAGGCCACGGAGAATCGGCACCCCGGCAGGAACCCAGAGGCGATACTCAGCAGATTTATACTGGTCCCCGCTGGCTGGGGGAATCGTCACTTCAGCGTAATCTCCAGGGAAGATGGGGAGGGTCGAATGGGTTGCGATGGCGGAGCGTTGAGGCAAGGGTTGAGGAACCCTTAATAACCACTGTTCCCAACCAAGGTAGAGCACAGGCACAATTAGCAGGATCAGCAGAAATCTCAGTTTTGACTTAAACATGAGGATGATGGAGAACTGAATACCTGTCTGGATTGACTTCTCTGGATTTACTTCGGGACTGTGGGCGCAGATGGCATGGTTTTGTCCATCTCAGCTCTGATAATTTGCGCCATCTCCCTGGACTCCATAATCGAGGTGTGATGGCCTGGAATGGTATGAATCTCCAGACCTCCCTGGGCAATATCACTCCAGCCCTGCAAAGGTTCTCGCCTGTAGCCAGGGGGAACTTCCTGCGATCGGAACAGGGTGATCTGACCTGAGTAGGGTTTCGGAGAATAGGCTTTATGAATTCGACTGTAGGACACTTCCAACTGCTTCAGGTTGCTGGAGACCGTATCCTCCATATCTCGCAGTTGAGCCGAGGGACTGTAAAAGGCCCAGGGAGAATGTTCTAGAATATACTGGCTGACACGGTTCATGCCCTGCTTCAGGGAGAACGATCGGGCCGCAGGTCGGGAAACTGGCTTTGCCTCCGGGGCAGATTCGGCTGTGGCCTGGGCAGGGGTCGGTCTGGACCCGTTTGATCGTTGCATCTTCTGCCAGAGCGCACCAGGGTCGGAGAAGGGACGCTTCTCCAGCCAGCGGGGAAAGCTGTACCGGACGGCATAAACCAGAGAGGACAGGAGCCGGGGGAAGGCAGGCAGCAAATGAATCCCATTAGGACCATAGCTATCAAACAGGGCCAGAAGCGCAACCTGCTCTCCCTGGGCCTGGAGTTGCTGGGCCATCTCTAGGGCGATGTTGCCGCCATTGGACAGGCCAGACAGATAATAGGGGCCATGGGGTTGAATCGTGCGAATTTCCCGGACATAGTCGGCGGCGATTTCTTCCAGACGTTCCCGCAGGGGGGTGGGATCCCCTGCCAGTCCTCTGGCCTGTAAGCCGTAGACTGGCTGATCAGGGTCTAAATTGAGGGCCAGCTTGCGATAAATTAAGACGTTGAAGCCACCCCCATGCATACAGAACAGGGGAGGTCTGTTCTCGCTCCCGGCCTGGATCTGGACCAGAGGAGACCAGACACTGGCCTGGCTGTCTTGACGAAGTAAATGGGCCAGTTGCTCGATCGTGGGCGCATTCAGCAGAACCGACAACGGCAGCTTCTTCCCGCAGGTGGCTTCAATCTGGGCAAACAGGCGCACGGCCAGCAGAGAATCCCCTCCCAGATCAAAGAAATTATCCGTAACACTGATGGGCTGCATCCCAAAGAGCTGTTCCCAAATTTGAGTCAACTGTTGCTCCAGTTCATCCCGGGATGGGGTGATGGTCTTCGCAGGTTGGATTTCCACCGCCTGACTGGCGTCAGGTAAACAGGTCCGATCGACCCTGCCCTCTGAGGTCAGAGGCAGGGCATCCAGGAAGACCACCCTAGAGGGCACCATCAAAAGGGGCAGTTTCTGCTTCAGGTAGCCCCGCACCTCTGAGATCGTGGCGGTGGACCCTGGATTCAACACCACATAGGCCACCAGGCTATCCTCCTGGGGTAGGCGGCCATCGGCCAGGACCATCCCTTCCTGCACCTCAGGGTGCTGGCTGAGAATGGTTTCAATCCGGCCAAACTCAATGCGCCAATCTCGAATGATGACCTGTTGATCCAGATCGCCAATTCGCTCCACATTCCCGTCTCGCAAATAGCGGACGAGGGTGCCAGTCCTGTACAGACGATCTCCGGGGATAGAGCTAAACGGATGGGGAATAAATTGCGCAGCCGTGCGATCGGGGCAATTGTGATAGCCCTGGGCCACCCCTTCTCCACTGACATACAATTCACCAGGCACCCCCAGGGGCACCAGTTGTTGCTGGCTGCTGAGAACGTAAATCTGGGTATTGGCCGCAGGCCGACCGATGGGGATGGCAGTACTGATATCCTCCAGGGCTGTAATTGGGTAGGAGCAGGTAAACCCGGCATTCCCGATCGTGGCGTAGGTGTGGATCAGCTTGCAGGCAGGCAGTTCTCGCAGCACCTTCTGCACCTGGGGCACGGAAAGGATGTCGCCACCAGTGAGGATGTGGCGCAAGGACTGCAACTGTCCCATCTGGGTATCCACCAGGCGGTGGAAAACGCGGGCAGGCAACCATACCGTCGTGGCCTGGTAATGCTGAATCCATTGCCCCAGATGTGCGGCGGGGGTCTCCGGTGGGACGATCGCCAAAGTAGCTCCCCGGAGCAGCCCGGTCCAGATTTCAAACCCTGCCATCAAGGAGGTCAGGGAACTGTGGTGCAGGAGAGTATCCTCTGCCGTTAGGTGGAGGGATTGAATCCCCTGAGTCAGACGCACCAGATTCCGATGGGTAAAGATGACCCCCGGAGTGAAGTCAGCCGAGTCGGTGGGGTAAAGCAGACAGGCAGGCTGCTCAGGGCCTAGGGTCGGGAAGTCAATAGCCTGAATGGGGAGGCTGGGTGGGGTGGCATCCAGCCCAAGGACTTTAACCCCAGAGGTACTCAACCTGGTTTCCCAACCAGTTCGAGTCAGTACGATCGTGGCTCCGGCATGATCCAGAATCCGGCGTAACAGCTCTGGGGCACCGGACGAGGGGAGGGGTACATACACCCCCCCAGCCTGCAGGATGCCCAGTAGGGCAATCACTGCTTCAGGGGAAGGGTCCAGCCATACCCCCACCGTGCCGCCGGGTTGCAAACCCAGCTCCAGAAGCTCCCGGGTTAGTTGGTTAGCCCGCTGCTCCAGTTCCTGATAGGTGAATTGCCGGGTATCTGTCACCAGGGCGATGGCCTCAGGCGTGGCCTCCACCTGGGCCGCAATGTAGGCAGGCAAGGCCCGATCGACCGGCTCAGGGGATTGGGTCTGATTCCAGTCCACCTGCTGTTGTTGTTGCTCGGCAGGGGTGAGGAGGGGCAGATCCAGGACTCGCTGATCAGGGTTGGCGACAATCCCTTCCAGCAAGCTCTGGAAATGGTCCATCATACGAGAGGCGGTGCTGGGAGCGAACAGGTCGGCATTGTAATCAAAGACAGCACCCAGACCCTGAACCTGCTCCCGCATGACCAGAATCAGATCAAACTTGGTTTTACCGTGGTAAATATAGCCAAATAACGAGTCGATCTGCAGGTCAGGAAGATGGATGGAAGACATGCCCCGGCCATTGGTCCAGGGTGGATTCAGGGCGAATTTAATTTGAAACAGGGGCGATCGACTCTGGTTTTGCTCCGGGCGCAATTCCTCCACCAGTTTCTCAAAGGGTAAATCCTGATGGGCATAAGCTTCCAGGGCTTCATCTTTAACGTGGCTGAGCAAGTCTCGGAAGGTGGGATTCCCAGCAAAGCTGGTCCGCAACAGCAAGGTGCCCGAAAAGAATCCGATCAGCTTCTCGGTTTCCATCTGGTTACGGCCAGCATTTGTAAAGCTGATCAGAATGTCTTCCTGGCCGGAGTAGCGATAGAGCAGGGTTTCAAAAGTGGCCAGCAGGGTCATGAACAGGGTGCTGCCCAGTTGCTGACTCAGGGCTAACAGCTTGCCATGCAAATCAAGGGAGAACATGCGGGGGCAACGATCGCCCCGATAGGTCTGGAGCGGAGGCCGGGGATAATCTGTGGGGAGCTGGATCGCAGCCAGATTCCCACTCAACTGCTTTTTCCAGTAGGCCAGTTGCGCTTCCAGCACCTCTCCCTGCAACCATTCCCGCTGCCATTGGGCAAAATCCCCATACTGGATGGGCAACTCTGGTAACGGAGAGGGTTCGCCCGCCAGAAAAGCGGCATAAAGGCTGGTCAGCTCCTGGTAGAAGACATCCGAGGAGGCCCCATCTCCCGTAATACAGTGCAGACACCAGATGAACAGGGAGTCGGTATCCGTCAGCCGGAACAGCTTGACATGCAACATGGGCCCATTGTGCAGATCGAAGGGCTGTCGGGCCAGGGCTGTGGCCCGCCGATGGGCCTCCTGATCCCGCTCCTCTGCTGGCCACGATCGCAGGTCATCGATCGGCACCGTCACGGGCATGGGGGGCGCGATCGCCTGCAGGGGCTCCCCTTCGACCAGGGGGAAGGTGGTCCGGAGGATCTCATGGCGACGCACCATCTCGCTGAGGCTGCGCTCCAGCACAGGCACATCCACCTGTCCTGTCAGCCGCAAAACGACGGGCATGTTATTCGCTGAACTCTCGGGTTCGAACTGATGCAGCAGCCAGAACCGCTTCTGGGCAAAGGAGAGGGGAGCTGTGCCCTGGCGGGCTAAGGGAACCAAGGGGGGCCGCTGGGCCTGGGAGGCTGTATTGAGCTGTTGCAAAAAGTTCAGGATATCTGTCTTGCGAGCTTTTAACTCCGTCAGCAACTCTGGTGTCATCGTCCCTTCCGGAGCCCGATAGCGGAGCCGATCTCCCTCTAGCCAGAGCTTGATATCAAGCTGGCGCAGTTCAGATAGGAATTGATCCAGGGTTTTCATAACTCTCCCTCATCATAGTTACTGGCGGCGCTATCGGAGGGCGGTGGGGCGCTTTGAGTCACCCAGCGCAGGGTTTCCACCCGATCGGCCAATTCAGCCACGGTGGGAGCCTCAAACAGCGCTCGCAGGGGTAGATCCACAGAGAAGAGCTGACGCAACCGGGCCAGCACCTGGGTTCCCAGCAGGGAATATCCACCCAACTCAAAGAAATTATCATGAATCCCGACCCGTTCCAGTTTAAGGATCTGAGCCCAAACTGTTGCCGTTTGCTCCTCGACCGGATTGCGGGGAGCCACATAACTGGCTGCCAGATCAGCCCGCAGGGTATCGGGGGCGGGGAGCGATCGTCGATCCACCTTGCCGCTGGGGGTCAGGGGCATCTTTTCCAGCAGCACGAATGCCGTAGGCAGCATATATTCCGGTAGCTTCTGCTTCAGGAAACTGCGCAGTTCACTGCTGGGAACCTCCTGGGTCGGATTCAAAACCGCATAAGCGACCAGACGCTTATCCCCTGGCACATCTTCCCGGATAGCAGCCACCGCATCCCGCACAGCAGGATGTTGACTCAGGGCAGCTTCCAGCTCCCCTAATTCAATCCGGAACCCCCGCACCTTAACCTGGTTGTCAATCCGGCCCAGGAACTCAATGTTGCCATCGGGTAGATAGCGGGCCAAGTCTCCCGTCTTGTAGAGGCGGGCACCGGGCTGCTGGCTGAAGGGATGGGGAATGAACTTTTCAGCCGTAAGTTCGGGCCGATGAATATAGCCTCGGATGGCATCATCCACGGCCACGCACAGTTCCCCCGCCACCCCAATGGGCACGAGCTGCAGTTGGGGATTCAGCAGGTAAACCTGGGTGTTGGCGATCGGGCGTCCGATCGGGGGCAGGGGCATCCAGGTCTTGGGATGACTCGGCAGGGTAAAGGAGGTGACCACATGGGTCTCAGAGGGACCATAGTGGTTGTATAGGGTGCAGTCCGGCAATTGACTGAACCAGTTGGCGATCGAGCGGGTGATCTGCAATTGCTCCCCTGCCGTGATCACTTCCCGCAGGCTGGCGGGGGCAATCCCCCGGCTATCTGCAACTTCGGCCAGGTGCTGCAACCCGATAAACGGCAGGAACAACCGTTCGATCTCCTGCTCATTCAGGAAGCGCAGCAACTCAACCGCATCCTTGCGGGTATCCTCTGAAATCAGCACCAAAGTCCCCCCAGCGGACCAGGTGGAGAAGATTTCCTGGAAAGACACATCAAAACTGACGGGGGTAAATTGTACAGTCTTGGCCCCCACAGACAGGGCAGATTGTTGCAACTGCCAGTGCAGCAGATTGACCAGAAGCCGGTGATTCAGGGAAACCCCCTTCGGTTTGCCCGTTGACCCGGATGTGTAGATGACATAGGCCAGATGCTCTGGCTGGGTCTGGGAGGTGGGATTAGCCGGACTCTGCTGGGCGATCGTCTCCCACTGAGTATCCAGACAGAGCACCTGAGCCTGGGTAGGGGGGAGGGAGGTCAGCAGACCTTGCTGGGTCAACAGGACCGGAGCCTGGGAGTCTTCCAGCATCAGGGCTAGCCGTTCCTGGGGATAGGTCGGGTCTAGGGGGACGTAGGCTCCCCCCGCCTTCAAAATCCCCAGCAGCCCCACAACCAGTTCGAGCGATCGCTCCAGACAAATCCCAACCAGCACATTGGGGCCAACCCCCAGACTGCGGAGGTGGTGAGCCAGATGGTTGGCCCGCTGGTTCAGCTCTTGGTAGGTAAGTTGCTGATGATCAAAGATCGCAGCGACAGCAGCAGGTGTTCGCTCTGCCTGGGCTTCAACGAGTTGATGAATACTGAGGTGATTGGGATAGGGGGTTTCCGTTTGCTGCCACTGGGCCAGGAGATCTTGTTCTGGAGCAGGCAGCAGGGGCAGACAGCCAATCTGCTGATCCGGGTGAGCCACAATACTGCGCAACAGGGTTTCAAATTCCTGGGCATGGCGATCGATGGTCGCCTCATCAAACAGATTGGTGTTGTACTGCCACTCCAGCACCAGTTTATGTTTGAATTCTGTGACATTCACATACAATTCAAAGTTTTCATAGGCCCGTGGATTCGAGAAAACCTCAGCCTGGAGACCGGCGAAGGGCAGGCGATCGCCCTCCAGCCCCTGATCCAGGTTGAAAATGACCGATACCAGGGGAATGCGGCTGGGATCACGGGGGAGGGTAAGTTTCTGCAGCAGACTGCCGAAGGTGAATTGCTGGTTATCGTAAGCGTCCAGAATATCTGGCTTGCGACGCTTCAGATAATCGCTGAAGGATTGATGGCCATCGATCTGGCTGCGGATGGGGAGGAGGTTGACACAATGCCCCACCAGACTGTATTGACCGCTGCCAGCCTGTCCCGCTGCAGGGACACCCACCACACAATCCTCCTGACCCGTCAGGCGATGGAGAAAGACCTCGAAACTAGCCAGGATGGTTGACATGAAGCTACATCCCAGTTGGGTCCCTAATTGCTTCAGGCTGGTCATCAGGGTCCCATCCAGGGTATAGTCTCGCCGATCGGCAACAAAGGTCCGGAAAGAGGGGCGGGGCCGATCGGTAGGCAGATCCAACACGGGCACTGCGCCAGCAAACTGCCGCAGCCAGTAAGCTTCTGTGGCCAGGGCCTCCTCACTGCCAGCCTCTGCCTGTAACTGCAGGGCATACTCACTCAGCCGATCGGGATCCTCCAGGTCAGCGGCTTCCCCAGTGGTTAAGGCGCTGTAGAGGCGACCCAGATCGGGAATCAAAACCCCCCAGGACCAACCATCACAGATAATGTGGTGGGCTGTGAGGATCACCCAATAATCCTGAGCCTGTAACTGCAAAACCTGAGCTCGAAACAGGGGGCCATGCTCCAGATCAAAGGGTGTGGTAACCGCCTGCCGTAACAGGCTCTTCATTTTGCTGTCCTGTTCTGCCGAGGACAGGGCCGACAGATCAGACTCAACCACCGGAATATCCAGGGTGTCATGGATACAGAGGTTATTCCCATCAGGACTGATCGTGGTCCGGAGTGCTTCATGGCGCAGGACGAGTTGCTGCACAGCCTGTTGCAGCAGCGTTACATCCAGTGGCCCCCGCAAACGGAGAGAGACAGACTCGTTGTATGCACAATTGGCATCCTCCCCTAAGCGCACCGATGCCCAAATTTCTTTCTGGGGCTCAGTAGCAGGAGCTGTCAGTAGAATATCTCCTCCGGCAAAAGGGTCAAAATCAACAGCTGTAAAAGTAGCAGGTTGATCTAACGGCAAAGCACTCATAATTGACCTCTGATTTGGCAATGTCCACAGCAGTGAAGTGCAGTGGGGGTTTGAATCGCATGAGTTAAAGGAGCTTTTAGGGATTCAGGGGGGAATCGCTGCCCTGAACCGCAGAACCGGAAGGACAGGTTCTGCCGCTTTGGGGGCAATGTCAGATCAGGCAGCGGCTGTCGCCAAAGTTGGTGCATCCATCTCTGGTCCAGCTTCCCGTAACCGCAGATAGAAGCCGTAGTAGGCTTCGACAAAGCGTTCTGGATGGAAGGGAATGCGGCAGGTTCGATCGATTTCCCAGCTATCCACCAGTTCGTAACCCAGGGCAGTCAGGGAAGCAATGAATTGCTCCTGGTTTTGGATCTTGTAAGGAACGTAAGACTCAAGCAGGCTCTGCAGAGTGATATATTCCGGACCGTCATAGAAGGGCACATGATGAATAATCAGATGATGGGGTTTGGCGGTCAGTTGTCCCAGCAATTCGGCCAGGGAGGGTTCGATATATTGCAGTGCCCCACAGGTCAGGTAAATATCCGACCCCTCTGCGTCGCTAGCCTGGGTCGTATAAGACAGCCCCGGACTGGTCACATGCTGCAGAACTTCATTCCCAGCCCGAACCGCTTCTGGCAGGTCACAGACCTTCCAGGTTAAATCGGTTGGGTAGGGAATATAGGTTCGGTAGGCATAGTAGCTGTAGCCAGTATTCCCCCCCAAGTCAAACAGGCTGGAACTCTTGGAGAAAGCTTCCCGCAACCAGACCAACACAGGATAGTCGATCGGCTGAAACTTATGAATTCGAGCTACTTCCTCAGCACTGATCGGGGTTTGCTGATGGTACTCACCATAGAACTCAGGCAAGTTATAACTACTGGCCGTCCGCTGCGGAATTGCCCCCATCGCCTGACTGAAGGAGCGAAACACCCCCCGACAACTGGCACAACTTCTGGGGAACACCCAGTAGTGCAGGTAAGCGTCTCCCACGATCGGAATATTAATGAATAGATCGCGCAAGCCCTTTTTCCAGTTTTTAGCTTTCTTCTTGCTCCGGGTTGTCGATCGTTGTGCTTGCATTTGAGAGTTTTCCTCCAGGGTATGAACTGATCAGATGATTGTGAACGCGCATCAGGAGACAGTGCCGACTTTGAGATATTTGCCGGGGCGATCGGGATCGGGAATGTACCAGGCCGGATTCCCCTCCGGATCCTTACCCAAGCGCGCCCCCGGTTGGGGAGGGCGATTGCGATCGAAGGTCGTCTGGCCGTTGCTAGCCCCGTTGGCTCCATCGGCCACCGTGGCTCCAGGCAGAAATCCGGCCATCTGCAATTCGGCCACGCTGTCTTTGAACGCCCGGATCACCCGCTCAATTTCTTCCTCTGTGTGGGAAAGGGTGAAGAAACAGGGACGGTGGTCCCAAACATGCACACCCTTTTCCCGCAACAGATAGAACAGCAATTGGGCGTAGGGCAACTCATGGGGATAGGTGATGTAGAACAGGGAGCTGAAGTGGGCGATCTTGACCGGAGCAGCCACCCGCTCAAAATGCTGGTTCAGGTGGGTGGCGAATTTGTGAACTTTTTCAGCCAGGGATTTTTGGGCTTCTGGGCCAATCTCTTTCAGCTTGGTCAGCACTGCGCCCGCAGCCGCCAAGGCCATTGGATGTCGGACGAAGGTTCCCGCAAAGAAGGTCACCCCAACTTCCGGAATGGAATCATCCCCAAACTGCCAGAAGCCACCGTCCAGGGCATCCATGTATTCGGACTTACCCGCCAAGATGCCGATCGGTAAGCCCCCCCCAACGACCTTGCCGTAGGTGGCCATATCCGCCCGGATATTGAAATATGCCTGGGCTCCGCCGGGGTGAACCCGGAAGCCTGTCACCACCTCATCGAAGATGAAGGCCGTTCCCGATCGCTCAGTCAATTGGCGCAGATCTTGGAGAAACTCCCGGGGCTGCAAATCCGGGTCCCGGCTGCGGACCGGCTCCACCAGAATGGCCGCTAGGTCATCGGCCTGATTCCGCAGGATTTCCAGGGCTTCCGGGGTGCCGTAATCCAGCACCAGCAGATTCTCAAACATGGAAGGCATAATCCCAGGAGCAGCGGGCAGGGTTCTCAGCTTGGGTCCCGGTCGATACAGCACCTCATCAAAGGTACCGTGGTAATCCCCAGAGAAGGTGGCTACCAGACTGCGTCCAGTCACAGTTCGGGCCAGACGTAACGTGGCCATCACCGCCTCCGAACCCGTGTTGCAGAAGGCCACCCGATCCATACCCGTAAATTCTGTAATCATCTTGGCCACCTGACCCGCCAGGGGGGTCTGGGGACCAATTTCAATCCCTTTTTCCATCTGGGCAATGACGGCTTGGGTGACAAAGTCCGGGTTCCAGCCAAAGAAGTTGAGACCAAACCCATTGGTCAAATCAATGTAATCATTGCCATCCACATCCCAGAGGTGGGAGCCTGCCGATCGATCGGTGACGATCGGATAAACCATTTCCTTGAGCTGGGGCGTAAACCCGGACACGGTGCGGGGATCAGCCAGATAGCGCCGATGCTCCTGGGCTTGCCGCTTCGACTCCGCCGTGCGAGCCGTATAGCGGGCAATCATCCGATCCAGAGCCGCCTGTTGCTCTGCTGTCAGGACGGCTGCATTCGCCTTCTCAATCCGGGCCCCCGGACCCGATAGCTTTTTCGGTTTGGGTTCGGCGGGAGGCTCTGCCACCGGGGCACTGGCGGTGGCCACGGGAACAGCAGGACTCACCGCCGGAGCCGGAGCAGGCAGGGGAACGGAAGCAGGCAGAGCCGGAGCAGCACCGACCTGACGCAGCAATTCCAGTTGCTGCGTCATCAGGTGCAGTTGCTGGGCCACCACGGTTTCGATCGCTCCGACAGCAGCCGGATTCAGAACGGGGGCAGGGGCAGCAACCGGAGGAACGGGGCTGCTGCTAAGAGGGAGTTCAGGGGAGGCAGTCATCGCAGGAGTCACCGGGGCGGGGGAGGCTAGAGGAACAGGAGCAGCGGGTGGCAGGGCGGCAGGTGCTGGAGCGGGGAATGCATCAGCAGGTAAGGCCCGATCGATAAACTCGGCCAGGGTGTCCAGGGTGGGGCACTCTTCTAACAGATGGCGGAAGGTGATCGTGATCTTAAATTTTTTCTTCAAAGCCAGGGCCACCTGGGTGAGGGAGAGGGAATCCTGTCCTAATTCCAGGAAGGTGATGTCCCCATCTGCTGCTGCCATTTCCAGGCCGGAGGTGGCTTCAAAAACTTCTTGCAGAATGGGGATCAGGCGCTGTTTACGAGGGTCTGTCATAACTTGGGGTTGAGCTTCAGGTTGAGGGTCTGCCGGTCTGGATGGAAAGAGCGGTTCAGGTTGAGCCGGGGCAGGAGGCGGCGCAGGCAGCTCTGGACTTGGGGGAGCCGGTTCAGCGATCGCGAGTTTTGGATCAACCCAGTACCGCTGCCGCTCGAAGGGATAGGTGGGCAGGGGGAGACGGTGACGATGTTCATCCGCGTAAAAACTCCGCCAGTCGATCGTCACCCCCGCCAGCCAGAGCTGACCGATCGCCTGGAGCAGGGCCAGCCATTCCCCATCCTCCTCCGCCGTGCTGCCCAGGGAGGAGAGGGCGACCTGCCGCTTGACCTCTTTAGCTTGCTGGCGAGCCAGGGTGGCTGCCGTGGTCCGGGGACCCACCTCCAGCAAGACTCGCTCTGGCTGCTGCCAGAGAGTCTGGACTCCTTCTGCAAAGCGGACGGTAGCCCGGAGGTGATTGGCCCAGTAAAGGGGATCGGTGGCTTGGTCTGCGGTGATCCAGTCGGCGGTTACCGTGGACACGAAGGGAATCTGCGGTGGGGACAGGTGCACAGTCCTGACCAGGGCCGCAAAGGGCTCCACGATCGGGTCCATCATGGGGGAGTGAAACGCATGGGAAGTATGCAGGGGCTTACAAATAATCTCCTCTGCTTCCAGAGCCTGCTGCAGGGTGGCGATCGCCTCGGCGGGGCCGGAGACCACACAGAGGGACGGGCCGTTGATGGCGGCGATGGATAGGTCCGGGCTGAGTCTCTGGGCCACCGTAGCTGCCGGAAGCCGTACCGAGAGCATGGCCCCGGGCGGCAATTCCCACATCAAGCGGCCCCGGGCTGCCACCAGTTGCAGGGTGTCGGCCAGGGAGAACACCCCAGCCACACAGGCGGAGACGAATTCCCCAATACTGTGGCCGATCGTGGCTGCGGGCTTCAACCCCCAGCTCTGCCACAGTTGGGCCAGGGCGTATTCGATCGTGAACAGAGCGGGTTGGGTGTACACCGTCTGGCGTAACAGGGCGGCAGCGGCCTCACTATTGCCTGCTGCTGGATAGAGTACCTGACGCAAATCCTGATCCAAATAGGGACGTAGCAACTCAGCGCACTCATCTACCGTCGCCCGGAAGACCGGCTCCCGATCGTACAGATTTCGCCCCATGTTGACGTACTGGGAGCCCTGACCGGGAAACATGAAGACCACCTCAGGCTGGCGCAGTTCCGTCTGGCGGGTGCCCGTGCGGGTGGGGTCCAGGCTATCCAGGAGTTGAACCCCCTCTTCTCGGTTGCGGCAGACGACGAAACGCCGGTGGTTAAAGGCTTTGCGCCCCACCTGCAAGGTATGGGCCACATCCGCTAGGTTCAGGGCAGGGTGCTGGTGCAGGGTCTGCTTCAGATTGGCTGTAGCCTGAGCCAGGGCCGTCTCGGATCGGGCTGACAGCAGGAGCAGGTGAACAGGACGGGCTGGGCTGGAAGCCAGCGGCTGCGGAGCCTCCTCCAGGATCACATGGGCATTGGTGCCGCCTACCCCAAAAGAGCTGACCCCTGCCCGACGTGGGGTTTCACCCCGTTCCCAGGGGGTGAGGGCCGCATTCACATAGAAAGGGCTGTGGGCAAAGTCAATTTCCGGATTGGGGGCCTCGAAAAACAAGGTGGGCGGGATCTGGCCATGTTTCAAAGCCAAGGCCGTCTTGATCAGCCCAGCCACCCCGGCAGCAGCCACCAGATGGCCCATGTTGCTCTTAATCGAACCCACGGCACAGAACTGGGTGGCCATGGTTTGGGTTCGAAAGGCCTGGGTCAGTGCTTCGATTTCGATCGGATCCCCCAGAGGGGTGGCCGTACCATGGGTTTCAACATAGGTCACC
The DNA here is from genome assembly GCF_001939115.1 of Leptolyngbya sp. 'hensonii'. Classification (GTDB taxonomy): domain Bacteria; phylum Cyanobacteriota; class Cyanobacteriia. The sequence continues at coordinate 55,532 of NZ_MQTZ01000001.1, forward strand.
GTTTCCGGATGCACCCCCGCACTGGCCTGGGCCATCAAAATTGCCTCGGCCTGACCCTGCACGCTGGGGGCGGTGAAGCTGACCTTATCAGCCCCATCATTGTTCATGCCGACCCCTTTGATCACAGCATAGATGGTGTCCCCATCAGCCAGGGCATCGGCCAGCCGCTTCAGGACGACTAGCCCAGCACCGTTGTTGAACGTGGTGCCCTGGGCCTTGGCATCAAAGGGACGACAATGGCCATCAGGAGAGAGCATACCGCCTTCCTGATACAGGTAGCCTGTGTTCTGGGGGGTATTCACAGAAATGCCCCCCGCTAGGGCAAGATCACAATGGTGACTGAGCAGCCCCTGGAAAGCATGAATCACCGCCACCAGCGATGTCGAACAGGCGGTGTTAATACTGACGCTGGGACCCCGCAGGTTGAGCTTATAGGAGGTGCGGGTGGTGACAAAGTCCTTCTCGTTGGCCAGCATGGTCTGGAAGGCTCCCAGCCGGTTGACGATTTCCGGACGGCCACAGATGTGGCGCTCAAAGTAGGTATTCTGACCAGAACCGGCATAGAGCCCAATCAACCCGTCATACTGTTCCGGGGTATATCCAGCATCGTCCAGGGCCGTCTGAGCCAGTTCCAGAAATAGCCGGGCCTGGGGGTCCATCACTTCCGCCTCCCGGGGGCTAATGCCAAAAAATGCCGCATCGAAAGTCTCTGCCCCCTGGATAATCCCTTTGACCCGCACGTAGTCGGGATCCTGACGCAATTCTGGATCAACGCTGGGATCAATTTCTGTGGGATCGAAGCGAGTGACGGTCTCCTTCCCGGCACAAAGGTTTTGCCACAGCTCCGCCACCGTATCGGCACCGGGGAATCGCCCCACCATGCCAATGATGGCGACCCCATCCAGGGCGGTTTTTGCTTCAGGATCGGGGGTGCGATCGCCCCAGTTTCGGGATCGGGCACGGCGCTGCAGGGGCCGATCGGTCTGCTGCCCTTCCGCCTGCTGGACCAGATAGCGGGCCAGGGTGCGGATGGTGGGATACTCATACAGCTTCACGGTCCGGAGGGTATAACCCAGCTGTTTCTGAATTCGGGTGACCGTTTGCAGAGCCAGGAGTGAGGTTCCCCCCAGGTCGAAAAAGTTGTCTTCCACCCCAACCCGGCCCAAGCCCAGCAGGCCACACCAGAGATCGGCCAGGGTCTGTTCCAGGGGAGTGCCGGGAGCCACATATCCAGCAGCAATGCTGTCCTGGACAGGGGAGGGTAGCGCCCGTCGATCGGCCTTGCCATTGGGGGTCAGGGGAATTTTCTCCAGCACCATCAGGGCACTGGGGACCATATACTCGGCCAAATGCTCATGCAGGTATGCTTTTAACTGGCTAGGGCTGGGGGATTGGCCCTCCTGGGCCGTAATGTAGGCCACCAGTTGCTTATTGCCGGGGGTGTCTTCCCGCAGGATCACCACCGCATCCCGCACAGACCCATGCCGACCCAGCACCGTTTCAATTTCACCCAGCTCGATCCGGTAGCCCCGCAGCTTAATCTGGTTGTCACGTCGGCCAATAAATTCGATCGTGCCATCCGACAAGTAGCGGACCAGATCCCCCGTTTTATAGAGGCGATCGACAGGATTGGCACTGAAAGGATTGGGGATAAACCGCTCCTCGGTCAGATCCGGACGGTTGAGGTATTCCCGGGCCAGCCCCGCGCCACCGATATAGAGTTCACCGGGCACCCCGATCGGCACCGGCTCGAGGGTTGCATCCAGGATATAGACCTGGGTGTTGGAGATGGGTCTGCCGATCGGAATCGACGTGAGGGACGCCGGGAGAGGATACGGAATCCGGTGACAGCAGGTAAACGTGGTGCTTTCCGTAGGACCGTAGCCATTGATCAACTGAGTGCCCGGTAGTTTTTCCTGGGCCAGCCGGATGTGGGCCACGGACAGGGCTTCGCCCCCCGTCAACAATTCCTGCACGCCCTGCAGAGTTTCCGGTGCTTCCGTGATGATGGTGTTGAACAGGGCTGCGGTCAGCCACAGAGTGGTGACGCCATAGTTGCGAATGACGCTTCCCAGATCGGCGGGATCGGGCAGACCATTGCCCGGAAACAACACACAGCAACCCCCATGGAGCAAAGCCCCCCAAATTTCCAGGGTAGCAGCATCAAAGGAAATCGGAGCCAGTTGCAGCAGGGTCTGGTTACCGTCCAGACAGGTATAGTTGGCTCCAAACACGAGGCGGAGCACCCCTCGATGGGGGACGGCCACCCCTTTGGGCCGTCCCGTGGACCCGGAGGTGTAATTGATATAAGCCAGGGCATCGCTGCTGACCAGACAGGAGATTGGCTCAACCTGACCCTGGGCTGTGGTCCCCCAATCGGCATCCAGGCAAAGAACCTGAGCCTGATGGGGAGGCAGGTGGGGCAGCAACGAGGTCTGGGTCAGGAGCACTGAAGCCTGGGTATCCTCTAGCATCCAGGCCAGCCGATCCTGAGGATAGGCGGGATCCAGGGGCACATAAACGCCACCGGCCTTAAGAATACCGATCGTGGCTACGATCAGTTCGATCGCCCGTTCCATCGCCAGAGCGACGAAGGTACCCGAAGTCACCCCCAGATGCTGCAACTGAGCTGCCAGTAAATCAGCCCGCCGATTCAGTTCCTGATAGGTAATCGAGACGGCCTGCCCGGCCCCGATCGTCGGCAGGATAACGGCGATGGCCTCCGGGGTCCGGGCGACCTGTTGCTCGAAAATCCGATGGATTGACTGATCGGCAGGATAGGGAACCTGGGTCTGATTCCATTCCTCCAGGAGTTGGTGCCGTTCGGCAGCCGTCAGGAGGGTAAGTTTCTCCAGGGGCTGATGCGGATTGACCACCATGCTCTCCAGCAGAGTCTGCAGGTGACCCAGCAACCGGGCAATCGTAGCGGCTTCAAATCGTTGGCGATCGTAGCAAACTTGCAGTTCGGCGCTGGCCTCGGCCACCAGCAGGGCCAGGGGAATCCCATTCTGCTCTGCCAGGGTCTGCTCTGTCTGGAACAGGACGACAGTCTCAAACAGGGGACTGGCAGCCGCAATGCCGCTCCAGGCTTGTAGTTGAGTCGGAGAGGCAAGGCCATACTTCTGCAAGGACTGCCCCAGAGCCTGCAGGTCTTGCAGCCAGGGCAACAGGAGCGTGCCAGCAGGAACGGCAATTTTTAGGGGCAGCAGGGTGGCCAGTTCTCGATCGGTCGCAGCAGGGGGGGCCGCCACACCAAAACATACGGTCTCCTCACTACTGTAGCGATGGAGGAGTAAGGCCCAGGCCCCCAGGCATAGAACCTCCAGAGTCAGCCCCTGTGCCTGTGCCAGGGCTTTCAAGGGACCGATGAGCTCGGGAAAGGGATGCAAAACCTGGCTATCGTAGTCAACCGGAGAACCGTCCGTTCTGGGTTGGCGGCGGTCAACCACCAGAGGAGTCATGCTGGTTCCAGAGAGATAGGATGCCCAGAAATGATCTGGGGCAGGTGCCTCTGATCCAAGACGTGATAACACAATCTGGGGATGCCCCTCTGAGTAAGAACTGTTCATGTCGGTATTGCCCCTGTCTCGCATGCTACACTCCTGGTCTGGAATAGTATGCCCACCTGAACCGCAGAATAAAAAATTTCTGCGTTTTAACTGAGATAGTTCCTCTCCTTAAGGTAGTAGGGTCCGTAAATTCCCTACAATCTTTTTCGGAATGAATTTAGGTCTTCTTCAAAAAGTTCCCGATCTTCCTGAAGATTACTTAAAGCCTGGGGAAAAGCGCAATCTTTACATTTCTATGGAAGCTCTGATTGGATTGGTCCTGCTCTGGATCGGATGGCTCCTCAGCCCCCGGAAATGGCGACAGCGGCTGCAGGTTCCGTTTATCATTATTGCTCTGGTATGGGTTCTGGCGTCTCCGGTGGGCCTGACAATCACCCTCTGGGGGCTAACAGCGCCCCTGCCAGGAGACCCAGGAGAACCCGTAGACGCGATCGTCCTCCTGGGTCGGGGGGATCCAACCCGTGATTACCGTGCCGCTGCAGCCCAGAGCCTGTGGCAGGCCAGACGTGCATCCCGAATTTTCGCCAGTGGAATGCTTGATGCCCGGATGCTTGTTCAAACCCTTGAGGAAATTGGCATCCCCGGATCCAGTCTGGCGGGGGAAGAGTGTTCCCAATCGACCGAAGAGAATGCTGCTTTTACCAATGCTGTCCTGCGCCCCCAGGGTATCCAGAGGATTTTGCTGGTCACCGATGGCCCCCACATGCTGCGATCGTTCCACATTTTTCGCAGTTTTGGCTTTCAGGTCATCCCGCATCCCCTGGCTCTGCCTGCCCAACTGTCTTATCCAGCGCGCTGGGGTGTTGTCCTGCGGGAATCCCTGGCCTTAATCAAGTCCTTTTTCTCAGGACAGTTTAAACTGCAACCCTTGGAGCATTTGCAAACTTCGCCAGAAGTAACCCAGAAGATTCAGGCTTGGGGTTGTCTGGTCAAGGGGAAAGGATCATAGGGAGCTGGTTACTGGATTTAGGATTGTGGATTAAATAACCTGGATTTCTTCAGTCCTCACCCCCAACCCCCAACCCCTCCCCCTCTCCCAAATTTGGGAGAGGGGGCAGGGGGGTGAGGGCAATCAGGAGTTTGGCACTTTATTTAATTCTCGTTCCTTAGGAGAGATGGGTATAGATGTCCATCAACTGTTGATAATTGCTCTCTGCCGAGTAGGTCGCTTCAAAAGCGATTCGAGCTTGCTGGCGGATGTGCTGGCTGAGAGCCGGATGCTCCAGGAGAAACTGAATCTGGGTCACCAAATCCGTTGCGTCCCTAGGCTGAAAGTGGAGACCGGTTTGATGGGGTTGAATCAGGGTACTCATGGCTCCCAGGTTGGATGCGACAACAGGTGCTCCGGCAGCAAAAGCTTCAATCACAATGCGGGGCAGCCCTTCGTACCATTCCGATGGAAAGACCAGACAGGTAGCCCCCTGCAAAAGGGTATAGACTTCTGCCAGCGATCGGGGACCCAACCACTCGATCGCTGGATTTTGGGCTGCGGCTGCCATCACCTGCGGGGCCAGGGGACCTTCCCCCACCACTTTCAACGGTAAGTGGTGGCCGAGTTGATTCCAGGCTGTTAGCAGCGTACCAATGCCCTTTTCAGGGGACAGCCGACCGACGAAGAGGGCATAATGCCCTCCTCCCTGGCCCAGACCGGGATCGGGATAGACGAAGTTGGGTTTCACCACAATTTTGTCTGCAGGCAGGCCCGCCTGGATGAACTTACGCCGGGTAAATTCGGTCAGGGTGATGTAGCGATCGACCTGATGGGTCCAGGTTCCTAAAGCTCGGTGGGTTGCCAGCATGGTGGCCACAACCCCTGAAGCCATCCGACCCCGGTAACACCCATGAACAAGACTGGGCCAGGGGAACCATTTGCCCATACAGTCTTCACAAACCTGGCCTGCCCGAAAAAAATAGGCATTGGCACACATCAGGCGGTAGTTGTGCAGGGTCAACACCACGGGAACACCCACAGCCTGGGCAGCATAAAAAACGGCTGGAGAGATCAGGGGGAAAAAATTATGCACATGCACCACGTCAAAAGTTTGTTCGGTTAAACGTTGTTTTAAGACTTGATAGGAGTGCTTGGACCAGACCGTGTTTAGGGCTACATCCAATTGCCCCAGGGTTGTGATGCGATCGTTGTGGTCGTCGTAAGTTTCTACCTGATGCCCTTTTTCCCGCAGCAAGGTCGCCTCCGCTTCCCGACAGACATCTTCCCCACCGCCAATTTGATACCGGTTATGAACACTTAAGATCCGCATCTAAACTCCAAATTCACTCAGAGGGATGGACTGGCCAAGGGTCGTTTAAAGAAGTAGTGAAGTTATGAAAGGTTCATGGGAGGGGATTTACGGGTGCCTTAGAATATCGGCAGACTGGTCTAAATCTTAATGAAACCTGATCCTTTGCCTCTGGTCTCCGAGGTGAGGGCCAATCAGCAACCGCTGAAACTGATGGAATTTCTGTTGCTGCTGTCTCATACAGTTTTACTGATACATTCCTGATACAGCGTATCGTATGGGTCCGAGTTGCAGGGGCAGACCCTGCTATTCTCACCAATATAGGTTCAATTTGCTTGAAGTCATGGACCATCCCTGGTCTACTTACTGGAAGTGTAGTCGTCGATGAAATTCTTCTCAAAATTTCTATACGTCTTCCCCTCAAAGGGGACCATTCTCATCCCCTGGTTTCTGGCTTTTGTGTTTTCTTCATTTCTGGAAGTTGTCGGGATTGGCATCATTGGCCCCTTTATTGGTTTGGCCAGCAATCCTGCCCTGATCCATCAACAATCCTGGTTGGATCAAATTTATAAAACATTAGAGTTTCGCCAGGAAAGCCACTTTATTGCCTTTACGGGTTTGCTGGTGGTTGTCCTCTTCTGTGTCAAAGCATTCCTGTGCTGGTACGTTCAATCGCGCATCTTCCGGTTCAGTTACCAGCAAAAGGAGAAACTGGTCGAGCGCCTGATGCATGGCTATATGAATGCGCCCTATGTGGTCTACATCGGCAAGAATAGCTCCCAGGTAATCCAGAATGTGATTGGGTTGACCCGAGCGTTTTCAGACTCGATGCTCAGCCCCATGCTGGTGGCCGCTTCGAATGTGGTGACGATCGTGGCCGTTTCCTTATTGCTCTGTTTGGTCAGCCCTTTAGCGGTGCTCGCCCTTCTGTTTATTGCCATCCCACTAATCTTCCTGTTTAGTGCCTTCAAAGAAAGGGTCAGAACCTGGGGGATGCAGCTCTACGAAGCGGATCAGGGCATTATTCGCGGCATCAACCATGGGTTGGGTGGTTTTAAGGAGACGCGGGTGATTGGCTGTGGCTCTTTCTTTGCCCAGGAGACCATCAACCATGCCCATACATTTGCTGAGGCATCCCTCAAGTTCTATGCCTTTAAGCTGTCTCCCCGCTTTATGGTGGAGGCCCTGCTGGTGATTTTTGTGGTGGGCTTCACCTCCATCTCCCTCTTGTCTGCCCGGAACATGGAGCAACTCACCCCGGTCTTGAGTGTATTCGCCCTGGCCTCCATTCGCCTGATTCCGTCCTTTACCAACCTGACCAACGGCATCAGTACCATTCGCAATGCCAGTCCTTCCCTGAACCAGCTCTACCTGGACCTGAAAGAGTTAGAAGAATCCACAGTTGCCTCCTCTTTACGGCAGTTGCCTTCATCCGGAACTCATATCCCTGAACTCAACTTTGAGCGGGAACTGGTCCTTGATGCAGTTACCTACCGTTACCCTGGAGCAGCCAGCAACTCTCTGGAAGGGGTGTCCCTGACCCTGCCCAAGGGGCAATCGATCGCCTTGATTGGCCGATCGGGAGCCGGTAAAACCACCCTGGTAGATGTGATTTTGGGCCTGCTCGAACCCCAGTCAGGCGATATTCGGGTGGATGGTGTTTCGGTCTACAAGAACATTCGGGGCTGGCAAAACCTGATTGGGTATATCCCCCAAGCTATCTTTCTGATTGACGACTCCTTTGAACGGAACATTGCCTTTGGGGTGCCCGATCACTTGATTGACCCTGTGCGCCTGGACAAAGCCATTCAGGCTGCTCAGTTAACCGATGTGATCGCCAATCTGCCGGATGGGATCAAAACCCGGGTCGGGGAGCGGGGCATTATGTTGTCTGGTGGGCAACGGCAACGGGTGGGCATTGCCCGGGCGCTCTATCACGAACGGGAAATTCTGGTGCTGGACGAGGCCACCTCTGCCCTGGACAATGAGACGGAAGCCCTGGTGACAGAGGCGATCAAGTCCTTAAGCGGCACGAAAACGATGATTATTATTGCCCACCGTCTCACGACCGTTGAGCATTGCGATCGGATTTATGTGCTGGAGAAAGGCCAGGTGGTCAAATCAGGTCGCTTCCGGGATGTCGTCCTGGGGGATTATCTGGTTACTGATGCAGAGAATCATTAGGGCTTCTGTAGGATGGCAACCAGGTCCACACACCTATCTTCTGGGGAAGGCCGATCGTCCAGGTTAGCCGGGCTCGACCTCCTGCGAGGGGCCGCAGTCCTGGCGGTAGCCCTGCTCCATTCCGGCAATGGCAAGCCTGCCCCAGGGGGGGCTGGTTTTCTGGAACATTTCGCTGGCTTTGCCGTCCCCTTCTTCCTGGCGACCTCTTTCTACCTGGCGGTCAGTAAACTCTATACCAGCAAGACCCCCTATTCCCTTCCCACGCGCCTGTCTCGCCTGTTGATCCCCTATGGGGTCTGGACAGCCATCTACGTGTTGTTTGCCTGCGTCAAGTATGGGGTTTCTGGAAAACGGGGAGAATGGGGGGAAATCTTTCAAGATCCCGTCAGTATCCTTTTCTTCGGCAGTCCAGCCTATCACCTTTACTTCATCCCCTTATTGCTAATGGGAACAGTGCTGCTCAAAGGGGCTGAGAGACTGATTCAATGGCAACTGCGGGTTATCCCCTTATTGGGGCTGCTGGTGTTGAGTACGATCGCCTATGAGGTGATCCTGGTGACGGGCAATGGGTTTGAATTAGGTCCCAATCTTGCGATGCAACCGATCTTCGCCGGTTTAGGGCTATCCCCTCAGCAATATCCGCTGTTGAGAATTGCCTCGGTTGCCTTGGTTTGGGCGTTGCGCTGTCTCCCCTACATTGCCTTGGTCTTGCTCTGGAAGCATCCTTCTGTGCAGAAACGCTTCCCCCAGGTGGGTTCCCAACCCCTTGTGGCGGGACTGGCATTCCTGATCATCAATGGGTTGGGCGATCGGATTTTGCCTGCAGCGATCTATGAAGTTGCCCAGGGCTACAGTGCCCTCGTCTTTGCTCTGGCGCTCTCGACCGTCCTGGAGGAAAAGCCCTGGATCAGGAATCTGGGCCTCTGTTCTTTTGGGATTTACCTGATGCATTTGATCTGGGTTGAGACGCTCAAAACTTTGCTGGGTCGAGTCTTCCCTGGCCTGCTTACGGAAGTGACCATTCTGACCCTGCTCACCTTTGCAGTGCCAGCCTGTCTGATCAGCTGGCTTTTGACCGTGATCCTCATGCGCCGAAAAGGAATTCTGCCCAAAGTTTTGTTTGGATAGTCCAGGTCAATATCAACAATGCCAACAGCCACAATATGAAAGTTCTGCACCTCAGTACGTCTGACCTCGATGGGGGAGCCGCCCGAGCGGCCTACCGTCTGCACCAGGGTTTACAGTCTACGGGTATCACCTCTCAAATGCTAGTGCGGGCTAAAAGCAGCCTGGATAAAACGATCGTCGCTGATAAAACGCTGCTGACCCGGTTAGGGCCTCCTTCTACCAGCCTACCCCTGCGCTTTTATCCCCACCGCGATCGCACGATGTTTTCAGGGCAATGGTTCCCGGATGCGATCGCACCCAAAGTCCGGCAACTCAACCCCGATATTGTGCAGTTGCACTGGATCTGCAATGGGTTTCTGCAGCTTGAAACCCTGGCAAAGTTAAACAAGCCCCTGGTCTGGACGTTGCATGATATGTGGCCTCTAACAGGAGGGTGCCATTACAGTGGAGCCTGCGATCGCTACCACCAGACCTGTGGAGCCTGTCCTCAACTCAAAAGCTCAAAAGAGCAAGATCTATCCCGTTGGGTTTGGCAACGCAAGGTCAGGGCCTGGAAAAATTTGCCTCTGACGATCGTCAGTCCAAGTGTCTGGCTGGCTGAATGTGCCCGATCCAGTTCGTTGTTTCACGATCGACGGATTGAGGTGATCCCCCATGGGCTTGACCTGACCCGGTATCGTCCAATTGATCGGGCGATCGCCCGGGATTTGCTGCAGCTTTCCTCCGAACAGCACATTGTTTTGTTTGGAGCCTCTCCAGGTACAACCAGTGACCCCCGTAAAGGATTGCAGTTCCTGCAACCGGCGATTCAGAAGCTGGGTCAGTCTGGCTGGCAAGATCGCCTGCAACTGGTGGTGTTTGGAAGCTCCAGGCCAGAACAACCGATAGACCTTGGGTTCCCCATCCATTATCTGGGGCAATTTCAGGATGACATAGCCCTCGCCCTGGTCTACTCGGCGGCGGATGTGATGGTGGTGCCATCAATCCAGGAGGCTTTTGGCCAGACTGCGTCTGAGGCCCTGGCCTGTGGGACGCCCGTGGTTGCTTTTGGGGCAACGGGCCTCCAGGATATTGTCGATCATCAGCAGAATGGCTATCTGGCCCGCCCTTTTGAGGTGGATGACCTGGCCCAAGGTATTGCCTGGGTTCTGGAGGACAAAGAGCGCCATGAAAAACTTTGCTTCCACGCCCGCGAGAAAGCAGAAAAAGTTTTCACCCTGGAACTCCAGGCAAGTCGTCATCGTAATCTTTATCGTGAAATCCTGGAAAACAAGATTTCTTAGGATCACGAATTAAATAAAACCTGGATTTTGGCTACCCATCAATCATGGATTGACTTACCACTAGTGTTGCAAACACTAAATTTTGCAACATGGGGGTTTGGGGGCGCAGCCCCCAAGAGGGGGTTCCACCCCCTCCACCCCCTCCAAAACTTTTAATTTGGTGTACTAGATGGGTTATTTGAAGATAATGCCTTTTATCATTAAACTTCATGTTTAATCTCTCAAAAATCGTACAAAAACTGTGAGAAATCGTTGAGTATTGAGAGTGTAAGAAATAACAATCGTGAGTCCGCATAAAAACAGAAAACCTCGTGATAATGCAGGTTAGACAGCTTCAGGTATCCAGAACTTTAACGATCTCGTTCTCAGGAGTAAATAAATGCAGGTCCTCGTCACCGGTTCTAGCGGCTTAATTGGCTCAGAGGCAGTCGAATTCTACGATCGCGAAGGGCATCAGGTTACCGGCGTAGATAACAACATGCGAGCTGAGTTCTTCGGTAAAGCGGGAGATACAACCTGGAATCTTCATCGCTTGAAGGAGAAAACCAGCAGGTTTGAGCACTGCAACATTGATATTCGCGATCGGGCCCAGCTCTCTGACTTGTTCCAATCAAAGCATTTTGATTTGATTATCCACTGTGCTGCCCAGCCATCCCACGATAAAGCCTGTCAGATTCCATTGCTGGACTTTGAAGTGAATGCCTTAGGGACAATCAATTTGCTGGAAACCGCTCGACAGTTCTGCCCTGAAGCTGTGTTCATCCATATGAGCACTAACAAGGTTTATGGAGACGCACCGAATGAAGTTCCCAGAATTGAGACGGAAAAGCGCTACGACTATGCCAATGCCGACGACTATCATGGTATTGCTGAAACTTGTCGCATTGATCAGTGTCTGCACTCGCTCTTTGGTGCTTCCAAGACAGCTGCAGATGTCGTTGCTCAGGAGTATGGTCGCTATTTCGGGATGAAGGTGGGGATTTTTCGGGGAGGATGCCTGACTGGTCCCTCTCACTCCGGGGTGGAATTACATGGTTTTCTTTCTTATCTGGTTAAAGTTGCTGTGACCGGGGGGACTTATAAAGTCTTTGGTTACCAGGGCAAACAGGTTCGAGACAACATTCATAGCTATGATGTGATTCAAGCATTTGAGGCATTTCGGCGAAATCCCCAGCCAGGAGAAGTCTATAACCTCGGGGGAGGACGGGATAATAGCGTATCAATTCTGGAAGCCTTTGATCTGATTGAGAACTTGACAGGCCATAAAGTTAATTGGGTGTACGTTGATCAGAACCGGATCGGTGACCATATTTGCTATATCTCTGACCTCCGGAAACTGAAATCCCATTTCTCAGAGTGGCAGATCACCTGGAATCTGACAAATATTTTGCAGGAAATGATTGCAGCGGAGCAGGAACGATATGGTAGCGTCTAATCCTGGAAATTTCATTGCGTCAGATCAGGCTCAGGATGCTAAGCATCGCCACTTGATGCTGTTTGAACTATCTGTAGGGGGGCACTATCCGGGCTACATTCAACATTTGGTTCAATACTGGCGTGACCAACATCTGACCGGAAAGTTAACGATCGTAGTATCCCCAAAGTTCATTGAGCAACATGCTGATGTGGTAGAAAGTGCTGCAGGCTACGAGCAATGGATTCGGTTTATCTCAGTGACCACGGCAGAAGCAGCAGCGCTGGTACCCAGGAAATCTCCAGTTCATCGCGCTGTGCGTGCTTTCCAGATGTGGTGTTTACTGTGCAAGTATGCGGCATCTGTCAATGCAAGCCATTGCCTGATCATGTACCTGGACTCCTTCCAAACGCCGCTAGCCGTAGGCACAAAGGCTCCATGTTCACTATCTGGGATTTACTTCCGACCCACCTTTCATTACAACACTCTCAGCCACTATGACCCATCCTGGAAAGACCGGATCCAACAATGGCGGGAAAAATTGATTCTCCCGCATGTTTTTGCTCATCCTCAACTGCAAACAGTATTTTGCCTCGATCCATTTGTCATCCAACCTCTCAGTCAATTCTGCCATCAAGTCCGAGTCGTGTCTTTGTCAGATCCAGTACAAATTTATCCCCATTCTGAAGATACAGTATTCAAACTTCAGGAGGCTCTGGGTATTCAACCCAATAGACTCGTATTTTTAATGTTTGGCGCATTAGATGAGCGCAAAGGCATTCATCAACTCCTGGAAGCAACGTTGATGTTGCCACCTGAACTGTGCCAGAAGTTGTGTCTTCTCTTTGTGGGACCCATTAAACCTCAGGACAAAATACGGATGCAGCCTCAGCTCACCCAACTCTCTGAGACTTTAGGTGTCCAAATTTTAATCCATGACAAATTTGTCTCTGATCATGAGATTCAGCCATATTTTCAGCTAGCAGATGTGGTTCTGGCGTTATACCAGCGCCATGTGGGCATGAGTGCGATTCTGGCCCGGGCAGCAACGGCTCAAACTCCTGTGCTGGCTTCAGATTACGGGTTAATGGGAGAAATAACCCAATACTATGGCCTTGGTTTAACCGTAGATTCAATGGTGCCCGCTGAAATTGCCCAGGGGTTAACTCAGTTGTTAACGGAGCCTCCTGCAAAAGTCGGCGATCGTGCGAAAATGTATGCTTTCGCTGAGCAAAACTCTGCTGAATGCTATGCTAAAACAATTTTTGAGCAGATAGGCTCAAATCCATAAACAATAAAGCAAACACACTCCTAAAGAATCCGTAAAGATCTGCACGGGTCAATAGTGTAATTTAATCCAGGCTGATTTAATAACTTGTGGGACTGCTTCCCATAAAAGTACGGATTTTTCTGACCAAACTGATTACTTCTTCTTGGATATGGATACTGGTGTTAGCCCTGCATCGGCAGTGCAGCAAATAGGGAAAAGCGCAAGTTCAAACTTAGTGTTCAAGCATCCGAGTCCGGAATCATTGGCCGATCGCCGCATCATGCTGTTTGACCTTTCTATTCGAGGTCATCATCCCAATTACATTCAACAATTAATTCGATACTGGAACGAGCATGCGGTCCTCGGAAGTTTAGAAATTGTGGTTTCTCCCAAATTCCTGGAGGAACATGCAGATGTTGTAGAACTGTCTAAGCATCTGCATCGTGACGATATTCGATTCATTGCTATTGCGACAGAAGAAGAAGCGGCACTGAAGTCTAGAGGGTCTTTTTTCAGTCGAATTGTACGAGCTTTTCAAGAACTGCGACTGTTACACAAGTATGCGGCGATCGTACAGGCAACGCATTGTCTGATCATGTACTTCGATACGGCCCAAATCCCCCTGGCAGTGGGGATCAATCTTCCCTGCCCTTTTTCTGGCATTTACTTCAGACCTACACTTCACTACAATGAGTTAATGGGGAAGCCTTTGTCCTGGAAAGAACAGCTGAATCAAGGGCGGGAAAGGTTCATTCTGTCTAGAGTCTTGAATCATCCTCAGTGTCATCGGTTGTTTTGCCTGGATCCATTTGCTGTTCGGCATTTTCAGACTCGTGGAGATCACCATGTTATCCATTTACCTGATCCAGTTTCTGTGCAGCCAGCAATTGTCCAGCCAGAGCTACAGGAACAGCAAGAATTGCTGAAAAGATCATTGGGAGTTGCTCCTGAACGGCGAGTGTTGCTTTTGTTTGGGGCTCTGACCAAACGCAAAGGGATTGTGCAACTTTTGGATGTGGATGCAGTGGCTCTGCTGACACCCGAGCAAGCTCAGCAATTGTGCCTGCTTCTGGTGGGAGAGATCCGGCCTGGGGAGCAAGCTGTGGTAGATGGGAAAATTGCAGCTATCCGTAACTCTTTACCGGTACAAATCATTACCCATTACGAGTTTGTCTCGGATGCATCTGTAACGAGCTACTTTCAACTGGCCGATGTGGTGCTTGCCCCCTATCAACGGCATGTGGGTATGAGTGGGATTTTGCTGCAAGCTGCGGCGGCTCAAAAGCCAGTCCTAAGTTCAGACTATGGACTGATGGGAAAACTGGTGCGCCAGCATAAGCTTGGCTTAACGGTGGATTCTGCCGTACCAGCCAGAATTGCTGAGGGGTTGGCCCGCTGTTTGACAGAGCCACCTGTTACCCTGGCCGATCGCCAGAAGATGGGCCACTGGGTGGAGCAGCATGCCGCAGACCATTACGCAGCAACGATTTTTCAGTACCTGAATTGAGGGGACTGGGGTAAGTACATACTCCGGCAAAGTTAAAGAAGATTAAAGTAAAGTTAAAGAGAATTACTCATCGGTCTCATCGTCAGGCAGGCCATGGGAAAATTATCTTTGAAGATAGTAAAAACATGACCTGGAAGACAAATGCTTCCAGAGCTCTGATTTGGGCATGGGGCAACAACTTTGGCTTCCAAGGGTCAATTCTTTGCTGAGGTCTGCCCTACCATGTGCCCCTTATCCAAGCTTAAATTTACGGTAGCCCGAGCCTTCAATAAGCTGAAGCGCAGTTGCCTGCGACCTCTGATTCTGAACCCTCTTCACCAGGCCAGTCAGGGAAACCCGATGCTTGAGCTTACTCCTGCGGTTACCCTCCCAGAGCTGTGCCAGCGCTTTCCCCATCAGATCCAGTCCCTGTTTCGCAAGCTGGATCTGCAAGCAGCAGGACTGGAAAGGGTCCGAGCCGCCGTGGCTGAACGCAACTGGGTGTCAGCTTGCGAGGCCCTGCTCCACTATTACGAAACCGACGATCGTCCCAACCGCCTGCGATTGCTGGGCAACCGCCACCTGATCTACGAACCCTTACTGCCCGATGCGATCCTGGCGGATACCTGCACGTTTCAGCAGAGCCTGGATGTGATTCCCCGTTGTGCCGATGGGCGACTGAATTGGGCGCATCAGGGACCCCATCAGGATCGGGAATGGGCCTGGTTTCTGAATCGGCACTATCAGTTGCTGGCCCTGTTTCACGCTTACCAGCAGACGGGGGATACCCGGTATATCGACTGTTTGAATGCCACATTGTTAGACTGGGTCATCTCCAGTCGATCGAAACCGGAGCAGGGGTGGGCCCAATGGCGAGGACGGGAAGTGGCACTGCGAGTGATTCACTGGGCCTCCCTATTTTACGGACTGCCAACAGAATTAGCCCCGGCAGTGCGACTCCTATTGTTAAACAGTTTGCTGGACCATGCTGCTTATCTACGGTATCTGCACCGTTGGGGAGGAAACTGGCTGACCAGGGAAATGAGCGGACTGGCTACGATCGCCCTGTGCTGGCCAGAATTCAAGCAGGCCCAGTCCTGGTTGGATTATGCAATGGGGCAGTTTTGCCAACAACTGGACCAGCAGATTTACCCGGATGGGGTGCACAAAGAATTGACCAGCCATTACCACCGGATTGTCCTGAACGACCTGCAGAATGTGGCCAACCTGTTGATGGTGGCGGGCAGGCCAGTCCCTTCCTTCCTGGAACAGCGGATCGAACAAATGCTGACTTATCTGGCTTACTCAGCCAGTCCCGATGGTAAAGCACTCTTAAACAACGATTCGGACCATGATGATAACCGGGAGTTTATCCAGCAGGCCGCCATCACTTGGGAACGTCCAGACTGGACCTATATCGTCACCCATGGCCAGGAAGGATGTCCCCCCGATCGCCTGCCCTCGATCGCCTTCCTCTGGGCCGGACAGGTGATCAGTCGCAGTGACTGGGAAGAACAGGCCCACTGGTCCTGCTTTGACATCGGGCCATCCGGGATCAATTACCACATTCATCATGACAAGCTCCACCTGTCCCTCTCCGCCTATGACAGGCATTTCCTGGTGGATAGTGGTCGCTATAGCTATCAGCGCAATCCTTTCTGGCATTACTTCCGGGGTTCCAGTAGCCACAATGTCATCCTGGTGGATGGGAAGGGACAGGGGGAGGATTGCTGGGAACAGGCCGAGCCTCTGACAGACCAGGTGACCCTCACACCTGACTTTGACTTTGCCTGGGGCCGCTTTGATGGCCTGTTTCCCGGTCTGATGGGGACAGTAACCCATACCCGATCGGTCGTCTATTTGCGCCATCGCTACTGGGTCGTGGTGGATTGGATCACCAGCGATCTGCCCCGGACAATTCAGGCCCTCTGGCATTTTCATCCCACCTGTACCGTGGTTCCGGATCGGGAGTCGGTGAAGACAATCGATGGCGAGCAGGGCAACCTGCGGGTTACCCCAGTGACCCCCTTCCCCTGGCAGGTGAACCTGGTTTGTGGCCAGCGAGAACCTGTCCAGGGTTGGTGGAGCCGGGAATACAATCACCTGGAAGCAAACTGCACCGCCATCTATTCTGCTAGCATCCAGGGTTCCACTGCATTCGCCTGGATTTTCTATCCGGCTGTCGGTGAAGTTCCCCTGATTCAGGCCGAACTGCTGTCTGTCACCCCTACTTCCATCAGATTGCTGATTTGGGAACCAGACCAGAGCACGACGGAATTTGCCCTTGGCCTCGATCGGGAGACCTGCATTCGTCTGTCTCAGCACCTGACTTTGCAGGGCCGCTGTGCCATTTTGAGAGCAGGCTATCCTCCCCTGGTTGCCCAGGGTTTTCTGACAGATGGGACAGGTCACAGGGTGACTACGGAACCTGTGGCTGGTCCGATGGTATCCGTTAAAACCGGCATAATGTAAACTCTCTTCACATAGTTGCAAAAAATTAGTTAACGACACCTGGAAAACAGGCTTTTTGAGCAGGGTCAGCCCATAATCTAATCTATGGCCATCACCCATTGGGATTAAGCTGAGGTATAGCGGTTCCACCCCTGCCTGAGGGTCATCCCCATGGGCCAAGCAATAGCCATAGTGCTCTATTCAAGCAATCCTGAGAGGGTGCCAGGGATTTTAACTTATGCATGAGATCCGCATTGCCTGGTTACTAACATCAGCGTTTTACTACTGGCATCCGATGCTGAGCTGCCTCAGCCGTCTCTTTCCCCAGACGACAGCCTTTGCCGCCAATTGGCAGGGGTACGGGCGCGGATTTGAGCATAGCTTTGCGGTGGAAGTGGTAGGTCAGCGGAAAATTATTCCCGTGCTCAAATCGGAAACCAGCTACGGTTCCAATTTCACCTATCTGCCCCTGGGGATTGTGAAGCATCTGTTACGGTTTAAGCCCCAGGTGGTTTTCTCCAACTCCTTTGGCATGTGGACGCTGCTGGCCCTGCTCCTGAAACCGATCGGTCGCTGGCGAGTTGTACTGGCTTACGAGGGCAGTTCCCCTGGCGTGGATTACCGCAACTCCCCAACTCGTCTGGCCATCCGGCGGGCTATGGTGCGATCGGCAGATGCTTGCATCACCAATAGCCATGCTGGTCAGGCTTATCTGGTTGAGATTCTGCATAGTCCCCCAGAAAAGGTCTTTGTCCAGCCCTACGAGGTTCCTTCGGCTCCAGCCTTACTGGCTTCAGCGCGGGCAGTGCAATTGGATCAAGTCGAGGGAGAACGCCCGATCTTTGTCTTTGTGGGCAGTCTTAAGCCCCGTAAAGGGCTGCTGCTCCTGCTAAAAGCCTGTGTGCTGTTAAAGCAGCAGGGCTACGATCGTTACACCCTCTGGGTGGTGGGAGATGGCCCCCAGCGATCGGAACTGGAGGCTTTCTGTCAGCAGCAGGGTCTTACAGATCGGGTGCATTGGATCGGGCAGGTGGAGTACGAGCAGGTGGGCGCTTACTTTCAGCAGGCGGATGTCTTTGTCCTGCCAACCCTGGAAGATACCTGGGGGGTTGTGGTTCTGGAAGCCATGGCCATCGGTAAGGCAGTTCTCTGTTCTCAATTTGCCGGGGCCTCTGAATTAATTGTGAGTGAGGAGAATGGATTCGTTTTCGATCCCAATCAGAGTCAGGCCCTGGCAGCAGCCATGGGTCGTTTTATTGCAGATCCTGATTTGAGCGATCGGATGGGTCAGCGGTCGGCCCAAATGATGACCCAGTTCAGTCCGGAAGCTGCAGCTGAATTTATGGGCCGAGTGGCGACGTTTGTTCTTCAATCAGAGGATTAGCCAGAATCATGCAACGGCTCAAGGTCTTGATTTCTGCGTATGCTTGCAGACCGGGGGAAGGTTCAGAACCTGGCATTGGTTGGGAAATTGCCAGAGAAATGGCGAAGCACCACCAGATTTGGGTTTTGACCCGCGAAAATAATCGTCCGGCAATCACCGCAGAACTGAAAAAACATCCCGATATCCCCCTTCGAGTGATCTTTTACGATTTACCAGGCTCCAGGATTTGGCGACGGGGGCAGGGTGGGGTGCATCTCCACTATTACCTGTGGCAAATTGGGGCCTATTTCGCAGCTCGTCAGCTGCACCAAACCGTTCAATTCGATCTGGTTCATCACATCACTTACGTCAGATACGCTGCTCCCAGTTTTCTGTCCTTGCTGCCCATTCCCTTTTTGTGGGGACCGGTGGGTGGGGGAGAATCTGCCCCGCAGTCGTTCTGGAAAGAATTTGGCTGGCGGGCCAGAATCTATGAAGGTCTGCGAAATGCTGCCCGCTGGCTAGGAGAGCATGATCCCTTTGTACGGATGACAGCCCGTCGCAGTGTGTTGACCTGGGCCACAACCTCAGATACCGCCGATCGACTCCAGACGCTCCAAGCTAGAAATATTCAGGTGCTCTCTCAACTAGGTTTGTCTGACCTGGAAATAAGCCAGCTGGCTCAGCCCTGTTCACGGCAGGAGCCTCCTATCCGATTCATCAGTATCGGTCGATTATTGCACTGGAAGGGATTTCACTTGGGCCTGCGCGCCTTTGCTCACGCAGATTTACCAGACAGTGCGGAATACTGGATTTTAGGAGAGGGGCCTGAAAAGCTGCCGCTGCAAAAGTTAGCTCAGGAACTGGGGATTGCCCATCAAATCAAGTTCTGGGGTAAACAACCACGGGATGAGGTTTTGAAGCACTTAAAGAATTGTTTGGCTCTGATTCATCCCAGTTTGCATGAGTCTGGAGGCATGGTTTGTTCAGAAGCGATGGCAGCAGGGATTCCAGTTATCTGCCTGGATCTGGGTGGTCCTGCCGTACAGGTGACCCCTGAAACTGGCTTTAAGATTCCCGCCCACAATCCGGAGCAGGCTGTTCAGGGGCTGGCCCAGGCCATGACAACCCTGGCGCAGAACCCAGACTTGAGACGATCGCTGGGGCTATCTGGTCAGCAGCGGGTGCGAGATCTGTTTCGCTGGTCGGTTAAGGGCCAGGAACTGGCAAACCTGTACGAAACGGTGTTGAAACAGTCCAGATATCAGGCAGCCTCCCTCAATCCGGTTCAGGATGGATACCCAAGAGAGGACATCGGTTAGTTCCCATGTCTAAGCCAGTTGTTGCCTTGTTTAGTAGCTTGCTTCTGCCCCCTTCCCAGACCTTCATCAAGGCCCAGGGAGAGCAGTTGCAGCAATTTACCCCCTATTACGTAGGCTCCCGTCTGGTTCCGGGGCTGGCCCTACCCCCAGAACGGACGATCGTGGTCAATTCGGGCAATATCCAGGGCCAGATACAAGAGGCTCTGTTCAAACTGACTGGGCTGGCTCCTCGCCTGTATCAACAGGTGCGTCAACTGAATCCGGTACTAATTCATGCCCAGTTCGGTCTGAGTGGAGCGCTGGTGCTGCCTCTGGTCCGATCGCTCAACCTGCCCCTGATTGTTCATTTTCGGGGGGCTGATGCCACGCTTAAAGATGACCAGGCCCGATATGCTTCCCTCAACCACTGGATTTATCTGCGTCGGCGGGAGGCGCTGAAGCAGGAAACCACTTTATTTATTACAGTGTCCAAGTTTATTCAAGAGAAATTACTGGAACAGGGGTTCCCTGCCAACAAAATTATTGCCCATTACAGTGGGATTAGCCTACATGATTTCTCCCCCGATCCTGCCCTGCCCCGGCAGCCGATCGTGCTCTTTGTCGGTCGATTGACCAAGAAAAAGGGCTGTGAATACCTGATCCAGGCGATGCAGCGGGTACAAACGGAGCAGCCGGAGGTGGAACTGGTAATCATCGGCGACGGTCCTCTGCGGGCCAGCCTGGAAACCCAGGCAGCCCAGCTCCCCGGTCGCTATCAGTTTCTGGGCACCCAAGTTGCAACAGTGGTTCGGAAGTGGATGAATCAGTCCCGGTTGCTGGTTGCCCCCAGTGTGACTGCCACTGATGGAGACTCCGAAGGCTTGCCCAATGTGGTTCTGGAGGCACAGGCCATGGGATTGCCCGTGGTCAGTACTCTGCATGCTGGAATTCCGGAAGGGGTGCTCCAGGGGGAGACTGGATTTCTGGCAGCGGAACGCAACCCTGAGGAATTAGCCGCTTACTGTCTGCAGCTCTTACAGGACCCCGATCTGTGGCAACGCTTCAGTCAACAGGGCCAGACTCATGTCCGGAGCAACTTTGATCGCACTCATCAGGTTGAAATTCTGGAACAGCTCTACAATTCAGTCCTGCAATCGCATCGATCCTGTTCGCAGACATAAAAGGGCCTCCCCATGTTCAGCAAAAAATGGTTGTTCCTTGCCTTCCTTGCCTTTCTGCTGGCCTTACTGATCAGGCAGGGAATTCTGAATTTGGGCAACGGTTGGCCCTGGACGGTACCCCTGGCATCTTCTACCCCTGAGGCTACCCAGTTTCTCGCCCAGTTACCCGCCGCCCCATCCCTGTCTTTACCGCCCGACTCTGGCTATGTGAATGTCAAAGATTTTGGAGCCAAGGGAGATGGGGTGACCGATGACACAGCCGTCCTGCGAAAGACTATCAGCCGCAGCAAAGAATCCGGAGCCATTCGTTCGATTTACTTCCCTAACGGAACTTACCTGGTCAGCGATACCCTGGAATGGGGAGACAAGCGTAAGGATGTGCGGGGCCAGAGTCGGGATGGGGTCGTGATTAAACTGAAGGACAATGCACCTGGTTTTCAGAATCCCAATCGCCCCAAAAAGGTCTTACAGGTTGAATTTGGCCATGGGGGGCAAAACTTCGATCAGCATCTGAGCAATTTGACCGTGGATGTGGGTCGGGGCAATCCGGGGGCGATCGGCATTGGCTTCCATACCAACAACACAGGCGGCATCAGGGATGTGGTGATTCGCTCCAGCGATCCCCAGAAACGGGGACATACGGGGCTGAGTCTGGACAAAGCATGGCCCGGACCAGGCTTAATTCATCGGGTGGCTGTCGATGGATTTGAGATTGGTATTTTCGTCACCCACGATCAGTACAGCATGACGTTTGAAACCATTACCCTGACCAATCAGCGGCAGGTGGGATTTGTCAACTCCTGGAATACGGTGGCGATCCATAATTTGAGCAGCAGAAATCGAGTTCCGGCAGTGGAGAATCGGGGCAAGATGGCTTTGATGGCCCTGGTGGGAGCGGACCTGAGGGAAGGGGATGTGCGGTATCCGGCGATTGTGAATCATAGCGAGGGGGTGTTGTTTGCGCGAGATATTCGGACGAAAGGCTATGGGCAGGCGATCCTCCACACTGCCAAAGAGGTCGGTGCGAACTTACAAAGCCTTATCTTACAGAGCCAGTCATCCCCACCCACTGATACAGTCCAAACCGTGGATGAATTTGTCTCCCACCCCGTTTCCAATCTCTTTCCTGGAGCCAAAAAATCTCTCCGGCTCCCAATCGAAGATCCCCCTGTCATTCCTTACGGGGAGGTCAAGACCTGGGTCAGCATCACCCAATACGGGGCCAAGCCCGACGACGACAAGGACGATGGAGCAGCCTTGCAACGGGCGATCGAGGCTGGAGCTGAAACCATTTATCTACCTGCAGGGGTTTATCGATCGCAACAGACGATCCGGGTGCACAAGAATGTCCGTCGCCTGTTTGGATTGAATGCCCAGATGATCTTTGATACCCCTGGTCAACCTGGGTTCAAGGTAGAGGATGGCAAGTACGATGCCGTCGCGATCGATATAGACAGCACCTATGGCGATCGCAGTCGCTACTGGATCGAGCATGCCTCCCAACGGACCCTAGTGCTGGGCAATGGCAGTTACATCAATACGGTTCCGGGGGGGAAGGTCTTTATGGAGGATGCCAGTTCTGTGCCCCTGATTTTCAACCGGCAACAGGTCTGGTTACGGCAGATTAACCCGGAAAGTTATGACCATAATCCCAGTATCGTGAATAATGGGGGGCGTCTCTGGGTGCTGGGGTTGAAGACGGAAAAGGACCGAACGGCAATTGGGACCTACCAGGGGGGCCAGACGGAGGTGCTGGGGGGCTTACTCTACAAAAACCGGGAACGGGTCGGTCCGGCTCCAGCATTCATCAGTGAAGACTCAGCCATCAGTTTGATTTATCGCAACAAAGGTGTGCCCTATCAGGTTCAGGTGCAGGAAACTCGCCAGGGGGCGCGCCGGGAGTTTCTCTTTCGGGATCTGCCCGCCTCCGATGGACGCATGCCCCTGTATGTGGGTGGCAATTGATTGCTCTGGTAGACTGCACAGCAGGGCTGTCTTTGATCAAAACTCAAGCACAAAACCATGCATATCCTGAGTATTCATAACGCTTATCAGATCCGGGGTGGGGAAGATGAGTCCCGCGAGTCAGAGGAACGGCTTTTGCGGGAGATGGGACATGAGGTGTCTGTCTATGAGGAAACCAACGATCGGCTGGCTGATCTGCCCTCCTGGCGGTTAGCCATCCGCACCATCTGGTCGCGAGAGGCCCATCGAAAGGTGAGGCAGCGGCTTCAACAGGCCCCGTACAGCTTGATTCATGTCCAGAACTTCTTTCCCTTAATTTCTCCATCGGTCTATTATGCCGCCCGATCGGAAGGGGTTCCAGTCGTGCAGACCCTGCGGAACTATCGCCTGGTCTGCCCCAATGCCCTGTTTTTCCGGGAGGGGCAGGTGTGCGAAGACTGTCTGGGCAAGCCCATTCCCTATCCGGGTGTCGTGCACCGATGTTACCGGGAAAATCGATCGGCCAGCGCAGTTGCTGCCACCATGCTGGTGACTCACCGGTCCCTGGGCACCTGGAATAATCTGGTTAACGTTTACATTGCCCTGACCCAGTTCGCTCGGGAAAAGCTGATTGCAGGGGGGTTGCCAGCAGAGAAGATTGTAGTTAAACCCAATTTTGTCTCTCCTGACCCAGGGATGGGGAGTGGCAGTGGGGGGTATGCCCTGTATGTCGGTCGCCTGTCAGTGGAGAAGGGGTTAGATACCTTACTGGCAGCCTGGGATCAGTTGGGCGATCGGCTGCCCCTAAAAATTGTCGGGGACGGTCCCTTGGCTCCCCTGGTTACTCAGGCGATGGAACGGCTCCCCTCTGTCGAATGGTTGGGACGCCGCCCCATGCCAGAGGTCCATGCCCTGATGGGAGAAGCCAGCTTTCTGATCTTTCCATCTAAGTGGTATGAGACGTTTGGGCGGGTTGCAGTCGAGGCTTTTGCGAAAGGAACGCCCGTGATTGCGGCCAAAATTGGGGCGATCTCTGAACTGGTGGATCACCACCGCACTGGACTCCAGTTCCAACCGGGTAATGCTCAGGACCTAGCAGCTCAGGTCGAATGGATGATCACTCACCCGGAGGCGCTACCTGAGATGCGTCGGGCAGCCCGATCGGAATTTGAGGCGAAATATACGGCTGCCGATAATTACCGGCGTTTGATGGAGATTTACGATATCGCCTTAAGCAAATCCTGAGGCTCTATTAGCAGTGCTCAATAGCCAGGGATGATTGAGACGATCGACCTCCAGAGAGTGGGTTCTGATTGCCCCTTTTATAACTACAGGGTGAGATCAATTGAAGCGCAGTTGCTCTAGCCAGTTGATCAGGTCGGTGATTTGAGAAAAGTCCAGTAATGCTTCCCCCAGTCTCTCTATCTGCTCCTGGGGAAGGGCTTGCACCTGGGACTGCAACTCTGGAGGAAGAGAGCCCACTTGGCGGATTAACTGACGAGTTACCAGGGCTATCTCCTGCTGCAGACCCTGCTGCAGACCTTGCTGCAGACCTTGCTGCAGACCTTGCTGCAGACCTTGCTGCAGAATATCCTGATAAATTACCGATTCTTTCATGACATCCTCCCGAAATAGTCGCTGAATTAATGCCTTCTCAAATCGCAACCCGGCCAATACTTCACTACATCCTGCCAGGTTACTCCGCCGTCTATTGTCCTCAATCTTAGCAACTTCCTCTGCTACAACTTGTAGCAAAGCCACTGGGGTTTCACTGCGGGCTAGGGTAGCCAGGGGGATTAAAGCTGGACTCCTGAGCAACGGTGCAGGGTCTTCCTCCCAGAGCCGAATGACCCGATAACGATGCACCGTGGTTTCATCCTCATATTGGCTCACAAAGGCTGATTTCGCCGCTGTTTCCTTTAGAAAGAGGACCACCTGTTCCACCACACAGCCAAACTGCCGTTTCAACCGCACCGAGTAATCCAACATCCGCAAGGGCAGAGGGGGATTGGAGGTGGGTAGGGTCTGGAATTCTAGATGGACAATCTGGTTGGCTGTTCGCAGAAAGGTCAGGGCATCAGCCCGAATGGGTTCCTGACTCAGTTCAGTTTTGAGAAGTTCAACTTCCCCCACTTCAGGAGTGAGGAGCCAGCGGGTAAATTCCAGAGGATATTGCTCAACCAAATATTTGCAAGCATTATCATAGTTCATAGTACAATTGTACGATAAAACATGCAAATCATCAGTAATATTTAATAAATATGAATTGAAGTGGAAAAATATATTGGACACCTGTTCTTGGCTTCCCTACAGTGGTGACTAGTGGTCAGTCAATCAATGATTGACGGGCAGCCAAAATCCAGGTTGTTGATTGGGGTTAAATTTTGCGGGTCTTCGATCCGTCAAAATTTTCCTGACGGAACACTAGGGGTTGTTCAAAAACATTGACTCGGATATCGGAACAGACCTTTGGCAGAGGTTAACAGACATTGCCGGAGGGAAAGGCTGTGGTCGAATTAAGTGGACCGTTGTGCCCCAGAATGCACCTGCGATCGCATTTTATCCCCGCCAGGAAGTACAAATTTTGCCATCTACCCGCCTTTGTCGATTGAAATCCAGCGCATCTATTAAGGAGAACTTTGATCATGCAACAAGTGTGGAATCCAGCACTTTATCAGCAACAATATGGGTTTGTCTGGCACCATGGCAGTTCCCTGCTGGATTTACTGGCTCCTCAGATGGGGGAATGTATTCTAGACCTGGGCTGTGGCCTGGGCCAGTTAACAGAAGAGATGGCCCAGAGGGGGGCGATCGTGCAGGGCATTGATGCCGATCCGGGGATGGTGGCGCAGGCCCGTCAAACCTATCCCCACCTCCAGTTCACCCTGGCCGATGCCCGGAATTTCTGGGTGGATGAGCCACTGGATGCGGTGTTTTCCAATGCGGTGCTTCACTGGATTCATCCCCCGGATGCGGTGATTGCCTGTATTGACCGGGCTCTGAAACCGGGAGGCCGTTTCGTGGCGGAGTTTGGAGGCCGGGGGAATATTCAGGCGATCGTCACTGCCCTGGAAACGGTACGAGCCGGGATCGGCCTGCCCCCAGCCAACCCCTGGTATTTTCCCAGTCTGGGCGACTATACCCATCGTCTGGAGCAAGAGGGGTTGGAGGTGACTGACGCCACCCTATTCGATCGACCCACCCCCCTGGAGGGTGGAGCTATAGGGATGGCCAACTGGATTCGGATGTTTGGCCAGAGCTTTCTGGTGGGGTTGGCCCCAGAGCAGCAGGACTGGGTGATGGGACAGGTAGAGGAGCAGTTGAGGCCTGATCTCTATCGGGACGGCAGTTGGGTAGCGGATTACCGTCGGCTCCGGGTGGTTGCCTTCAAACGCTGATCGGGTAGCAGTCCAGGGTGGTCTGCACCTCCTGTTGTAACTGGGAGACCAGCTTCTGAACGGTGCCATAGCGATCGTGCCGGTAGGAGTCGAAGTAATCCTTCAGATTGAGGGGTTCGCCCACCTGGACTTTCGCCCGTCGAAATCCTTTTGGGGGTGGCTGGTCAATATTGAACACCTCCCGTTCCAGTCGGGTTAGGGTATCCAGAAATCTTTCAGGCGTTGGATCGGTGGCAACATAGCCATCGTAAATAGCATCAAAGTTGAGCAATCGACTGATCGCTTTTTCGACCGTGGCCTGGGAAAGGTCAGGCTCTGTTTGCTCCCCCGGATCATCATCCCGCTGGCGCAGGGCGTCCTGAACCCGATACACCCGTTCCCGCATCAGTTCGCCTGGTGCTGGCTGCAGCCCAAATTGGTGCTCACACTTCTGAATCACCTGCAGCTTGAGGGCATCAATCCGCTGATTCCAGGATTGTGCTTCTGTCTCGGAGATTGCAATTCCATAGTCCTGTTCAATCCGGGCCAGAACCGTTCCAGCCACCGATCGCAACCGATCGTAGAGCGTCCCATCCCCGGCAGTCAGTTCCAGAACCTGTTCCAGCCGCTTCAGACTGTTCTGAATCGCCAGTTCCATATCCTGAACATAGATGTATTTAATTGTCACAGGTACTGCATATAGGTCTGGCAGGGGTTCCCGCTGTTTAGCAAAGCGGTTCATCGCCTGGAACGCCATCTGGATCCCGCCAGCCCGGAAGGGCATCACCGTATCGTTTTGGAAGGAGCATCCCCCTTCTGGAAAGATCACCAAATGACAGGCCGATTGCACCAGCAGATTCAGGGTCTGGGCAATGCTGGCCCGATCGGCCAGCCCCCGGCGAATGGAGTACATCCCCATCCGTTGCACAAAACCACGAAAAATCTGTTGCAGGAATTCTGCATCAGCCAGCGATCGGAGCAGGGCAAACCGACCTGTAATTGAAAACATGGTGCGGGTGTTGCGAAAAGTTTCGTAGGCAGCCAGGTAATAGAAAGGTTGCTGCAGCCGGGCGGAGAGCAGAAACATCACCAAGGGATCGTGGAACGTCGGATGGTTGGGCAACAGGATCACCCGCTGCTGTTGCACCTGGGAGAGCCGTTGGAGAGAGGTCTGACCGATATCTAACTCAACCCAATACAACTGGCGAATCAGCCAGGGGGCCAGGGCCTGGGATACTCTGACCAACAGGGGATTCAGACGCGGCGGATAAAACTCGGGGGCGTTCATCTCGGTTCTCCGGACTCTTTCCACCGATAATACCCCTTCCGACGAAAAAGTACCTCTTTGAGGACCGGAAAAGCCCATTGTTCAAACGATCGGCATCGATGAGTGGGAGGCGACAACCCACCAGAGTATGAGGGCCAGGGCCAGAACACAGAGCTTGACGAGGATGTACAGGGTACTCCCTGGCACAATTAACGTTGTAGACAACATACGCACCTCCTGCCGTCGCTGGTGCAAAGAAGGGCAGCGACTTTGGCCTGGGTTTTCTCTGCCTCTATTCTCTCATTTCCATCAGAACCCAAGTCCAAATCGATCCCGTTGGTAACAATTCAAGCAGGTCAGAACTGAGTCAAAAAAGCAGCGATCGCTGCATTAAACGCCTCAGGTTCCACCAGAAAACACCAGTGGTTACCTGGCACCTTCTGGATTTGGAGCTGCTTTAAGTGGGCGCGGTAGGGTTGCAGTTGCCATGCGGTGCGGTTCAGCCCCTGCTCTGGTTGCAGAAACAGGGTGGGAATCGAAATCGGCTCCGTCAGTCCGGCAACCTGCATCACATCCAGAAAAGTTTCATCCCGCGCCTGAAACACAAACTTACTCCCCCATTGACCATCCGCTTTTTGCTCCATGCCCCGCTGAAACACCTGCCGCTGAAAATCGCTCCAGCCCCGATACTGCTTCAGGGAGCGGGCCAGGTGCTCGGCCTGCTCATAGGTCTGGAAAGGCCCCATGGTTTTGAGGAAGGGCAGCAACCGATACAGCATCGGGAATGTAATCTGCATCCAGGCAGGCAGACGATTGATGAAGAAGGGATCGATCAGCACCAGGCTGCGGCAGCGTTGTGGCTGTTGTCTGGCCCAGACGACTGCAACTTTAGCGGCCCAGGAATGGGCCACGATATGGGCGGATGACCAGCCCAGGTGCGCCAACAGGGCTTCCAGATCGGCGATGATATCCTGACAACGATAGCCCCGGGCTGGCTTACCACTATCCCCATGGCCTCGCAAATCGGGGGCAACACAGTGGTAGCAATCGGCCAGAAAATCCCCAGCTCGCAGCCACACCCCCGCATGATCGGCCAGCCCATGCAGGAACAGC
Organism: Leptolyngbya sp. 'hensonii'; assembly: GCF_001939115.1. Classification (GTDB taxonomy): domain Bacteria; phylum Cyanobacteriota; class Cyanobacteriia. Next base: position 84,103 of record NZ_MQTZ01000001.1, read on the forward strand.
ACCGGCTCCTGGCCAGTATCCCATTCCAGGTAAGACAGTTGGAGTTGCGGTAAATTCAGGGTCTTACAGTGCATAGATTTTTGAGGGTGATAGCAGCGTCTGGCTATAAAGCAATAGATTATGATAAAACCTGCTTGCTCTCCTCTTTTTGAATGTAGTGATATTTAATCCCTCCAGCTCCAACACCGATCGTCGCCAATTTGCCCCGGCGACCCAGCGTAATCGAGAACCAATTCTGCAGGTGCTGCAGCGGGTGCTGCCTCCCACCGGCACCGTTCTGGAAGTAGCCAGTGGCACTGGCGAACATGCTCACTTCTTTGCGTCTCGACTAGCTCCCCGGTTCTGGCAACCCAGTGATCCCAATCCCCTCTTGCGGGAGAGTATTGCGGCCTGGCAAGAGTTCGAGCCTCTGGAGAATCTGGGGGAACCCCTAGCCCTGGATGGTTGTGAGTTCCCGTGGCCCGTAGAAACGGGGTCGATCGCTCTGCCGTTGCCAATTCAGGCGATCGTCAATATCAACATGATTCACATTTCCCCCTGGGATGCCTGTCTAGGCTTGATGGCGGGGGCCGATCGGATTTTGCCTGCGGGAGGGGTGCTTTACTTGTATGGTCCTTTCCAGCGCCATGGTCAGCATACGGCTCCCAGTAATGCGGCCTTCGATGAGTCTCTGCAGTCTCAGAATCCGGCCTGGGGAGTGCGCCATCTGGAGGAGGTAGCAGCGGCAGCGGCGGCTCGAAATCTGGAGTTAGAAGAGGTGGTAGAAATGCCTGCGAATAATCTGTCGGTGGTGTTCCGGCGGCAATAACAGGCATTGCAACGCAACGCCTGTACGGTAGGGTCCGGTGTTTAATAGTAGGTACGATCGTGCGTCCAGGGGGTCTTCAGGTTATGGATGTCAAAGCGGCTGTTGCTTTTGAGGCGGGAAAGCCCTTAAGCATTGAGACGGTGCAGTTAGAGGGTCCAAGGGAGGGGGAGGTTTTGGTGGAAATCAAGGCCACAGGCGTCTGCCATACCGACGCCTATACTCTCTCTGGGAAAGATCCAGAGGGTTTGTTTCCGGCAATTCTTGGCCATGAAGGGGCAGGCGTGGTCGTGGACGTGGGTGCTGGCGTGAAATCTCTGAAACCGGGTGATCATGTCATTCCCCTCTACGTCCCCGAATGTCGCAACTGTGAATACTGCCTCAGTGGCAAAACCAATCTCTGTCAGGCGATTCGCCTGACCCAGGGCAGGGGCTTGATGCCCGATGGCACCAGTCGCTTTTCTTTGGAAGGTAAGCCGCTCTACCACTACATGGGCACCTCTACCTTCGCCAACTACACGGTTCTACCGGAAATTGCCCTGGCCAAGATTCGGGAAGATGCTCCCTTCGACAAGGTGTGTTACATCGGCTGTGGGGTGACCACCGGGGTAGGTGCGGTTGTCAACACGGCTAAGGTGGAAGCTGGGGCGAATGTGGTTGTCTTTGGGCTGGGGGGAATTGGCCTGAATGTGATTCAAGCCTGTCGGATGGTGGGAGCCCGCAAGATTATTGGGGTGGATCTGAACCCGAACAAGAAAGCCCTGGCGGAAAAGCTGGGTATGACCCATTTCGTCAATCCTCAGGATGTGGAGGGGGATCTGGTCGCCCATCTGGTGGCGTTGACCCAGGGCGGCGCGGACTACAGCTTCGAGTGCATCGGCAATGTGAAAGTGATGCGGCAGGCCCTGGAATGTTGTCATAAGGGCTGGGGGGTGAGCGTGATTGTCGGGGTGGCTGGAGCAGGAGAGGAGATTAGCACCCGACCATTTCAGTTGGTAACAGGGCGGGTCTGGAAAGGAACGGCCTTTGGGGGAGCAAAGGGTCGAACCGATGTGCCCAAAATTGTGGATTGGTACATGGAAGGCAAGATCAACATTGATGATCTGATTACGAATGTGATGCCGATCGAGCAGATCAATGAAGCCTTTGAGCTGATGCACAGGGGCGATGCCATCCGCACGGTATTGACGTTTTAAGGATGAATCATGACCTCTAACACCCTGACCATCCGCAGCCAGCACACCTGTTTTGGCGGCACCCTTGGGTTCTACAGCCATGTCTCTGACACCTGTGCCGGAGACATGCGTTTTTCGGTATATCTGCCACCTCAGGCCGCTGCTGGCCCGTTGCCCGTCCTCTATTTTCTCTCTGGCCTCACCTGCACAGAAGAGAATTTCATGGTCAAGGCTGGAGCCCAACGCTATGCTGCAGAGGAAGGTCTGATCCTGGTGGCTCCCGATACCAGTCCCCGCCAGACGGGAATTCCCAGTGAGGACGATGACTGGGAATTCGGCAGCGGCGCTGGATTCTATGTGGATGCGACCCAAGAACCCTGGCAGCAACATTATCGGATGTATAGTTACGTGACCGTAGAACTTCCAGCCCTGGTTGCAACCCACTTTCCAATCCAGCCAGATCGACAGGGCATCAGCGGCCATTCCATGGGGGGGCATGGGGCGCTGATTTGTGCCCTGCGCCACCCCGATCGCTACCGTTCCGTTTCAGCCTTCGCTCCGATCGTGGCTCCCAGTCGCTGTCCCTGGGGCCAGAAAGCCTTCACCCATTACCTGGGAGCAGACTCAACGGCCTGGTCAGCCTATGATGCGACGGAACTGGTGACTCAAGCTCCTGACGATCGTCTGATCCTGATCGATCAGGGCACAGCGGATCAATTTCTGGAAACCCAACTGATGCCCCAGGTATTTGAACGAGCCTGTGCAGCGGTGGGCCAGCCCCTGACCTTGAGAATGCAACCAGGTTACGATCACAGTTACTACTTCATTGCCACCTTTATCGGCGATCATATTCGCTACCATGCAGCGGCACTTTGTCGTTGAATCTTGGCTGGCAATTGGATGGTGGAAAGAGCTTTGTTGCAGCAATAATTTGAGAATGCTTCCCTATAAATATCGTCACTCTGACTGGACTCACAGTAACTTTATCCAGCAATATTCTTACTGGGGCTACCTCAAAGAGGTCAAGCAGCAAATTGTGGATATGGCAGTCAATGGGAGTGGGGTTAGGGACACAGCAAGAGTGCTCAAAATCAGCTCAACGACGGTGATAGAGGAGTCTAAAAAAGTCTCGACAGCGGTCCAAGGTAAATCAACTCCTGCTGGAACCAGGCTGTCTAACGTTCCCCTTCAGCGACAAAAATCAATCTCGAACGCAGCACTAGGGGCTTTCAACCATCCGCCTGCATTTGAATTGTTAGACGGCTTTTTTCTAAGTTGCTTGCAGAACATAAAATGTATAACCATAGAACTGGCTGAATTTCTCAAACAGTCTCATCTCTTCTTCAGTTTCACGAATAACGAGTTGAGTAATTGGGGTGATTTCGATCTGCCCTATCTGCTCACGTAACGGTTCATAATAATTGAACCACCAAGCTTGATTTGGCAACCGATGTTTAGAAAGCACACTAAATCCAGAGCGATTAGCCCGATCGATATTCTCAGCCTCGGTACCCATCATAGGATAGGCACTTTGCCAATAGGTGCTAGCAGGCTCTGGCACATCATCAGTAAACCAACTCATCTCTGATATGACAGCAATGCCGCTGTCCGCAAGAAGCGGTCGCCAGATTTTAAGAGCCTGCTCAAATCCAAGATTATAAGCCGCTCCCTCGAGTGCATCCCACTTTTGCGATGAGTATAAGTGCTTAGAGCTGTGTTTGAAAGAGCGCGCTAAACTTTGAGCATTCCTGCTTTGGTCAACCACGCTTATGGACCCTGAGAAAAAAGCCCAAATTCAAGCCCACGCCCGTGCCCTTGCCGCCTTGCTATACGAGGAAACCGACCCGGAGCAAGTGAAAACATTGGCAGGGATTGAGGCAGCAGTGAGAGGGCATCTGCTGGAACACGTCGGTCCAGAGATCGGGGATTTTTTATTGCAACAAGCAGCGGCACCACGAGTGGACGAAAGCGCAGGCTCGATAGTATCATCGGAC